>DATJHZ010000104.1:0-7946 GCA_035493595.1 Cyclobacteriaceae bacterium
AGCCATTTTTCATCCGCAGGCAATTCACCATTCTCAACATCTTTTCCAATCAGGTTACATAATATTCTCCTGAAATACTCATGTCTTGGGTAGGAGAGGAAGCTCCTTGAATCCGTAAGCATGCCGATGAAACAACTCAACAGGCCAAGGTTAGATAGTGCGTTGATTTGTTTTTCCATTCCATCCTTCTGATCTAAAAACCACCAGGCTGAACCAAACTGAATCTTGCCTTTCGCCGAGCCATCATTAAAGTTTCCGATCATAGTACCCATCACTTCATTATCAGATGGATTAAGATTGTACAGAATAGTTTTAGCAAGTTGATTTGTGCCGTCTAATGCGTTCAGAAATTTGGAGAGTGTAACACTCTGTTTAAAATCGCCGATAGAATCAAAGCCGGTGTCAGGTCCAAGTTTTGCTAACATGCGGGTATTGGTGTTACGTAATCCACCTAAGTGAAACTGCTGAACCCATCCGTTTTTATGATAGAGTCTTCCAAGTTCAAGTAAGACACTGTATTTGTAGAAATCAGTTTCTTCTTTCGTGAGAGCAGTATTCTGTTTTACTTTTTTGAAGAGATCATTTATCTTCAGCGTGCTGTTTGCCTCTGGGAAATAAAGTTGTTCCAATCCATGATCAGACAAGCGACAGCCTTGCGCATGGAAGAAGTTAACTCGTTTTTCAAGTGCACTGATCAGATTCTCAAAACTTGAAATAGTAATGCCTGTTAATTGCGCCAGCTTGTCCAGGTATTCATTATAAGCCAATGTGTTTTCAACGGCAAATGATTTATCAGGACGAAACGTTGGAAGAATAGCAGTTGTGAATTTATCGCTCTTAATCTGCTTATGATATTCCAGTGAATCAATCGGATCATCCGTTGTACAAACCGTCTCCACTTTCATTTTTGTCAGGAGACTTCTCGTCTTATACTCCGGACTTGATAATTTCTCTTCCGTAGTTTTGTATATAGATACCGCAGTGTCTGGTGAAAGATGTTGCTGAATATCGAAGTATCGTTTTAATTCCAGATGCGACCAATGATACAACGGGTTACGCACAGTATAGGGAACGCAATATGCCCATTGATTGAATTTATCTGCATCGCTACCATCGCCGGTGATATACTTTTCATCGATACCCAACGTACGCATGGCTCTCCATTTATAATGATCGCCTTCAAGCCAAACTTTTGTGATGTTTCCAAAGAGTCTGTTTTCGGCAATATCTTTTGGGGAAAGATGGCAATGATAATCTATAATAGGTAAGTGCTCTGCATATTGATGATATAGCGTTTTTGCAAATTCATTTTGCAAAAGAAAGTCTTCCGTGAGAAATGATTTCATTCTAATTATTAGTTCAGACAGTAATTTATACTTTTTTTACGGATGAACCCCGAACGATTAGCTCAGGTTTAAGCACAATTTTTTGAGGTATGAATTTAGTATCTCCATGACTGGTTATTTCTTCGAGAAATATTTCGGCGGCGGCATTGCCAATACGCAAGCTGTGTTGCTCTACGGTTGTCAGATCTGGTGTTGTAAACGAAGTGAAAGCTTCATTACTGAAACCAACAAGACCAATCTCATCTGGTATTTTAATTCCGTGCTCATGCAAAATCTGCATGGCCCCCATTATTCCATAGGCGCTGGCAGAGAATACGGCGTCTGGTCTTTCTTTTAATTTCAGCAATTGCAGCATGCTGTTTCTGCCGTCTTCCAGTTGCAAGTTGCTTTCAATGATCAACGAATCGTCAATAGCAATATTATTGGTTAGTAGTGCTTCCTTGTATCCGCGCAGGCGTTCCCTGTAAATACTTATTTTGCGCGTGTTGGTAAAGTGCGCTATTCGTTTGTAGCCTTGCTTGATAAGATGTTCAGTAGCTTTGTACGCCCCCAGGAAATCATCAATAACAACCTGGCTTACTTCTAACTCGTCGTTGGATCTATCAAAGAAAATTAGTGGAATTCCTCTCTCTTTAATTTTAAGAAAGTGATCAAAATTCTGCGTCTCTTTTGAATATGATGCTATGATGCCATCAACCCGCGCACTCAGAAGTGCTTCAATTGTGGCGACTTCTTTTTCGTAGTTATCATACGTCTGGCAGATCATCACATTGTAACGAGCCTTGTTGGCAATTTCTTCAATACCACGCACAACAGAGGAGAAAAAACTTCTGTCGGCGGTGGGAACGATAATGCCCAGGATATTACTTCTGCCATTGCGAAGTGCTGCAGCAATGTGGTTAGGCTGATAATTTAATTTCTGAGCAGCTTTAATAACAGCCTTCTTGGTCGCCTCACTAATGCGTGGATGATCATTTAAAGCACGCGATACCGTTGAAGCAGTAATGTTCAGCTTTAAGGCAATATCATGTATGGTAGCTTTCTCTTTTTTCATGTTGAGCCTATCGTTGTTAAATAAATGCCAGTCACTTAAGCTTTCTTTTTATGGCCTCACCTCGTTCCTCTCCATTGGAGAGGATGAAAGCGGAGCTTAAGTAGAGACATTCTATCACCATCGGATAAACAACTGCAACTTAAGATTCATTCGCTGGTTTTCCAATCGTTGCAAGAATTCCACCGTCAACATAAATAATTTGTCCGTTAATAAAATCGCTGGCCGCTGACGATAAGAAGACTGTAGTACCTACTAAATCTGTCGGGTCACCCCATCGCCCGGCTGGTGTTCTGCTGATAATGAAGTCGTTAAACGGATGACCATTAACACGGATCGGAGCTGTCTGTTCAGTAGCGAAATAACCTGGCCCAATGCCGTTAACCTGAATATTAAATTTTGCCCACTCGGTAGCCATGTTTCGCGTTAGCATCTTTAAGCCACCTTTAGCAGCAGCATAAGCCGACACCGTGTCACGACCTAATTCACTCATCATGGAGCACATGTTTATGATTTTTCCGGCATGTCGTTTTATCATATTTCTGCCCACGTATTTCGAAACGATAAAAGGCGCAATTAAATCTACCTCTATAACTTGTCTGAAGTCTGACGCTTCCATATCAACCATAGGAGTTCGTTTGATGATGCCAGCGTTGTTAATGAGAATATCTATTGGCCCTACTTCTTTTTCAATAGTTTGAATTGCTTGTCCTACAGCTTCATCATTCGTTACGTCAAAGCGATATCCTTTTACATCGAAGCCAGCTTGTTTGTATTCCTGAATGGCGCCTTTTAATTTTTCTTCAAGCACATCATTAATTATTATCTGTGCACCGGCTTCACCAAGTCCTTTTGCCATGGCCATACCAAGACCATGAGTACCACCTGTGATGAGTGCCCGCTTTCCACTGAGATCAAAAAGTTTCATATTGATTATTTTAGAGTTGTTGGTACAATGGCATCCATATCACTGTAGTCGAGATTTTCGCCTGCCATGCCCCATATAAATGAATAGTTGCTGGTTCCTGCACCACAGTGGATAGACCACGGTGGAGATATCACAGCCTGATTATTTTTTATCCACAAGTGTCTTGTTTCTTCTGCCGGACCCATGAAGTGACACACCATTTGATTAGCGGGAACTTCAAAATAGAAATACACTTCCATTCGTCTGTCATGCGTGTGAGGAGGCATGGTGTTCCAGACACTTCCGGGTTTTAATTCTGTCAATCCCATTTGTAACTGACAAGTAGGAAGCACGCTATTAACAATAAGTTTTCGAATTGTTCTGTGGTTGGAATTTTCCAATGATCCCAGCTCTACTGTCTCCGCTTCTTGCAAAGAAATTTTTCTTGTTGGATAAACAGCGTGTGCCGGAGTAGAATTGAAATAATAAAGACAAGGCTCTTTGTTATCACCAGGATGGAATACTATTTCTTTTGATCCTCTTCCTATGTATAGAGCTTCTTTATATTGAATAGAGTAGGAGACTCCATCAACAGTTACTTTACCATTATTGCCAACGCAGATAATACCCAACTCTCGTCTTTCAAGAAAGAAGTCTGACTTTAATGGATCAGAAGTGTGCAGTGAAATATTTTTGGTAGAAGCCTTAACGCCGCCAATAATGATACGATCGAAGTGACTGTATATCATCGTGGCTTCGTCATCAATAAATAAAGACTCTATAAGAAAAGACTCTCTCAATTGATTGGTATTTTTTCCAACGTAATCATCCGGATGGATTGCGTGTCTTACTTGGTTCATTTCGCTCTGTTTTGTGTAATCGTTTGCGCAATATAATATAAAATAATAGAATGGATCAAGTGCTGCCAAAATTGTTAAGGGTATTTTAAGTTATTCCCTCTCGATAGCTAATACGATTGAATTAAACCCAAATAGCCATGTCTGATAAAAAATATCACATATCGTTTTGACATTTCAAATAACCTTCTTAAAATGCAATCGTTTGCGCATTATGTGACACAATTCGGCAATAAAACGCGAGAATACTTATGTGTACAACACGGCATAGCTTATGCATCAAATGATATCTTATTTATCAATTGTAGCCAGAAGCTTGTACATTTTAATAGTGGTTTAAGTATTGATAGGATATTGAAATTGGTTTGGTTATCGCGAAAAGAATCCCGTGTGCGCGTTGCATACGGGACATCTTTTTAATAACATGAAAAACATTATGAAGGAGTTGGTACGGATAATAACAGTATTTTTTTGTGTGGTGGTATTGTCTTCATTTATCAATGAATCAAGACCTCGCATTTTCTTGATTGGTGATTCTACGATGGCCAACAAACGACCAGAAGCTGCCCCAGAAACAGGATGGGGAATGATGTTTCCTAAATACATCAATGCCGAAATTCATAATCATGCTGTGAATGGTCGCAGCACAAGAAGTTTCAGAACATTGGGTCATTGGGCAGAAGTATATAATCAGCTTCGTAAAGGCGACTGGGTCTTTATACAATTTGGTCATAACGATTCAAAAGAATCTGATACTGCGCGATATGCAGCACCGCATACAGATTATCGTAAAAATCTTATCCGATATATTGAAGAGATTCGTTCGAAGGGAGCGAATGCAATTCTGATCACACCTGTTATGCGAAGAAAATTTGATGAGCAGGGAAACTTTGTTGATCAACATGGTGACTACCCTGCTGTAGTGAAGGAGGTTGCAAAAGAACTTCATGTACCTCTTATTGATCTTCATGCAAAGAGTAAAGAAGTCATTGTGAGCCTGGGTGTAGAAGATTCAAAGAAAATGTTTTTGAACTTACCCGCTGGTGTCTGGCAGAATTTTCCTGAGGGCAAAGAAGATAATACACATTTTACACCGTATGGTGCTGATGTTGTTGCGTCGCTGGTAGCAGCGGGATTAAAAGAGCTGGACATTGATTTATCAAAAGAGGTGAAGAAGATTCCAGTTGGTGACAGATTTGAATATGAACTTCCAAAGGTTATGGAGGTTGCTTTTAAGAAAGACACTTTTGATGTACTCTCGTATGGCGCAAAGAGAGATGGTATTACAGTAAATACAAACGCATTGCAAGCGGCAATAGAAGCTTGTCATAAATCTGGCGGTGGCACTGTTTTGATTCCTAAGGGACTTTGGATTACAGGTCCCATTTCGTTAAAAAGCAACGTCAATCTTTGTGTGAGTGAAGGTGCCGTGCTTCAGTTTAGTGACAACTATGACGATTACCCTTTATTCAAAACAAATTGGGAAGGCGTTGATGCCATTCGTGCGCAGTCACCCATTTACGCTGCTGATGTGGAAAACATTGCTATTACAGGAAAAGGAATTATTGACGGATCTGGACAAGCCTGGAGACCCGTAAAGAAAAATAAAGTTACACCACCCGAATGGAATGCCCTTGTAAAATCCGGTGGTATTTTGAACGATAAGCAAGATACATGGTATCCGACAGAACGTGCATTAAAAGGATCACAAGCCAAGAGACCAGGTGTAGTGTCAGAGGGTTATACCATTGAAAACACGGCATCAATAAAGGAGTTTCTTCGTCCGAATATGGTTAGCATAGTAAACAGTAAGCGCGTTTTACTGGAAGGTGTTACGTTTCAAAATTCACCGGCATGGTGTTTACATCCGCTTCTTACGCAACATTTGATAATGAGAAATGTAAAAGTTCGTAACCCATGGAATGCACAGAATGGTGATGGAGTAGATATCGAATCATGTCGATATGTTAAGCTTGAGAATTGTTCGTTTGATGTTGGTGATGACGGGATCTGTATTAAATCAGGTCGCGATGAAGAAGGACGTAAACGTGGTGTTCCAACAGAAGATGTAAGCATTAAAAATTGTACTGTTTTTCATGGACATGGCGGCTTTGTTATTGGCAGTGAAATGAGCGGTGGTGCAAGAAATATTTTTGTTTCTGATTGCAATTTTTTAGGAACGGATGTTGGCCTTCGTTTTAAAACAACACGCGGCAGAGGTGGGGTTGTTGAAAAAATTTATGTTGATAATATTCGAATGGCTAATATCGGTGGTGCGGCCATTTTATTCGATATGTATTATATGGCCGTTGATCCACTGAGTGTTTCGTTAGGAGAAGAGAAGCCTGCTGTAAAGATCCAGCCTGTGGATGAAGGCACTCCTCAATTCAGAGATTTTTATATTCGTGATATAGTTTGTAAAGGTGCTGAAACAGGAATATTTGTTCGTGGTTTGCCAGAGATGAGCATCCGGAATATTACGATGGAGTCAATTTCGATTGAAAGCAAAACAGGATTTGTTTGCATTGAAGGTGATGGCATAACATTAAAAGATGCAACACTTTTTTGTAAGTCAGACGTCGCGATAAATATAGATGAATCAAAAAATATTATGCTTGACAATATTAAATGCAAGCCGGGTAATGTCTTTCTTTCTGCCAATGGTCAGCGATCAAAAGATATTACCGTTCGCAATACAGACAGATCTTCTTTCAAAAAGGAATTGGAGTTAGGAAGCGGTGTTTCTGCAAAATCAATTAAAATGACGAAGTAACATGAAGAAGTTGTATTGGTCTTTTTTAATAATCGTGTTTGCTGATTTTTCAGTGCCTTGCATTGGCCAGTCAATTTCGTATGGAGAAGCAATGGCCAAAATGGTAATGAATGCGTATCCTGATTCTCTGGTTGTAAAGAAATATGTAACACATGGCACTGAACGCGTTGAAGACAAATCACATCCTGCAACATGGGATTATGAGCAGGGAGTTTTGCTTCGGGGATTTGATCATCTGTGGAAACAGACGCATGAAAAGATCTATTACAACTACATGAAAAAAATGATCGATGCATTTGTTCAAAATGACGGAAGCATTCGAACGTATGATCTGACGGATTATAACATTGATGACATTGCACCAGGTGCCATTGTAATGTCACTCTACAATGAAACGAAAGAAGCTAAATATAAAGTTGCAGCATATCAACTGCGTGAACAACTAAAGTGGCAGCCTCGCACAAAAGAAGGAGGCTTCTGGCATAAGCACAGATATCCTTATCAGATGTGGCTTGATGGTTTATATATGGCTGAACCTTTTTACACTGAATTTGCAAATACCTTTAATGAGCCTGCTGATTTTGATGACATCGCCAACCAGATTATCTGGATGGAGAAACATGTTCGTGATAACAAAACAGGATTACTGTATCATGGATGGGATGAAAGTAAAAAACAAAAATGGGCAAACCCACAAACAGGTCAATCACCTGAATTTTGGTCAAGAGCAATGGGCTGGTACATCATGGCCATTGTAGATGTCTTGGATTATTTTCCAAAAGATCATGCTAATCAAAAAGAGATTGTTGCCATTCTCCAGCGACTTGTTGCAGCAATCACAAAATATCAGAATGAAGCTGGCGTCTGGTATCAGGTTATGGATAAAGCAACGGTAAAAGGAAATTACCAGGAAGCATCCGCAAGCTGTATGTTCACATACGCCATTGCAAAGGGTGTACGGTTGGGTTATGTTGATGCAAGCTATAAGCAAACCGCTTTAAAAGCATTTAAT
>DATJHZ010000105.1:0-43870 GCA_035493595.1 Cyclobacteriaceae bacterium
ATTTGTCCGGTTAGAGAAAGACGTTCTGCAATTAACATATCATGCTCAGCTTGTTTGCGCAAGGAGAGATCGTGAACAATTCCCTGGTAACAACAAAACTCTGATGATTGATCTGGAATAAAAACACAGTTGATAAGACAAACTTTCTTTTCTCCGGATTTCGTAACAAGTGAGACTTCAAAATCCTTTATCTGTTCTGTTGTTTTCAAAACAGATCTGAAATGATTGTAGTCCGATTCGTTTTCGAAGATACTGCTGATCGTAATGCGTTTGCTTTCGGTAGGAGAGTAGTTAAAGAATTTTAGAAAAGAATCATTAACATCCATCAACACGAGTTTGTCTGACGCGAGAAAGATAGGATCGATGGAACGTTCAAAGAGCGATCTGTATTTTTTCTCTTTTTCATCAAGTTCCTTAATTATTTTAGATTGACTTAAAGCGTAGCGAATACTTCGCTCTAGTGTAGCAGCATTTAATTCTGTCTTTACCAGGTAATCAGCAGCACCATAACGACTGGCATCGATATCAACTTTTAGATCTCCCTGACCGGTTAAAACGATGGCCGGAGTTAGTACGCCTTTATCCTGAATAAATTTTATAAGATCCAATCCATTCTCTTTTCCCAAACGATAGTCGATGAGTGAGATATCATAATCGGCCTTCAATAATTTTTCTCGTGCCTGTGCAGGATCAGATTCCCATGAAACTTCAAATTTAAAGTTATCAACTTCTTGCAGATACTCTTTTGTTAAGAGAACATCATCTTCGTCATCCTCAATAAGTAATACTTTAACGTTGATGGGATCCATATTAATTTTTTAATCTTTTGGAAGTTCTACCGTTCCAAACCAATAATGGCCAATATCGCGTGTAACTTTTACAAGGTCGGCAAATCGCGCAGGTTTAGAGATGAAAGAATTAACTCCAAGGTCATACGTGGTTGCGATATCTTCTTCTGCTTTTGATGTGGTTAAAACAATAACCGGAATTCTTCGTAACAACGGATCTGATTTTATGATCCGCAGCGCTTCACGTCCATCAATTTTTGGCATGTTTAAATCGAGAAATATTAAACCAGGTCTTATCGTTTTCTCTAATAAAAAACGTCCTTTGTTATAGAGGTAATCCATAAGCTCTGAGCCATCTTCCACAAAGTCAATTGTGTTTGGAAGATTATTCTCCTCCAGGGCCTCTTTCATTAGCATCCTGTCATCCGGATCATCATCTGCCATGAGTATATTTATCATCTTTGGATGAAGTTTCATGTTTGGATTAAATTAAGTCTCTTTGTAAGATAACAATAAACTCTGAACCGATACCTTCCTTACTTTTAGCGGTAATGTATCCGTTATGATTGGCAATTATTTTTCGACAAATGGCAAGGCCAATGCCGGTTCCTTCATAAGCTGTACGACCATTCAACCGCTGAAAGATGTTAAATATCTTTTCTGTATACTGCTTATCAAAACCTATACCATTATCTTTTATACTAACGCGAACATATCTTTCATTGGGGAGAGAAATCCCCAGTTCATTTGCGATTTCAGTCTGACTCATCACACTTCCTCTTACTTCGATAACAGGTTTTATATCTGTTTTGTGAAATTTGATTGCATTTGTGATGAGGTTCTGGAAAAGTCTTTTGATCTGTGACCGGTCACCGTAAAACGGTGGAATTATTCCGATACCTATAGAAGCATTTTCGCGTTTCACCTGTGCGTCAAGATCATCCCACACTTCCTTCAATATTGTTGTAGGGTCGAGTAATTTGTATTCAGCCTCCTGGCGTGATACTCTTGAAAATGAGAGCAGATCTTCAATTAGTGCCTGCATGCGTGCTGCAGCAGATTGCATACGCAAAATATAGTCAGCTCCCTGCCCGCCTAATTGATCAGAAAATTTAGCCGACAACCGATCACCAAATGCGCGTATCTTTCGAAGTGGCTCCTGTAAATCATGAGAAGCTACATAAGCAAATTGCTCCAGATCTTCATTCGATCGTTTCAATTCCTGATTATATTGTTCGAGCTGCTTTTCATATCCCTTACGTTCAGTGATATCTACAACAGCACCAAGAATATCTATGTTAAGAATGTTTTGAGGTTTAACAGTAAGTGACAAGTAGTGTACGTGATTGTCATTAATTATCCGGTAATCGATGGATGAACCATGCTTTTTAGTTTTTACTTCATAAAAGAAATCCTCTAACAGCAACCTGTCTTCAGGATAGACATTTTCCAGGAAGGAGTTCCATGTGATGGTATCACTGTTGTTCTTACCAAAAACTTTATAAAGACCATCTGACCAAACCAACATGTTGCTGTTCTCAGCCCATTTCCAACTTCCCATTTGCGCGAGCGACTCTGCTTCTTTTAAAAGTATTTCACGCTCTTCAATAAGTGCCAGTTGTAATTTCTGAGTAGTAATGTCTGAGAATGTAACAACAAATCCGTCTTCTAATTTTACTACTGTGATATAGTACCATCTTGAATCGTCATCATTTTTAAATTCTTTTTCAAACTGCTTTGATGCTCCTGTTTCTACTACGTCTTTATATACCTTGAATAAATCGTTCTCTACTTCTGGTGTTACCTGTATTAATCTTTTACCAATTAGTTCTTGCTCAGAAATACTTGTAGATTTTGCACTGATATCATTGGCCAGTACCCACTCAAAATCTTCAATTACACCTGACTCATTCCGAATTGACTTGAAGGCCATGATTCCCACAAGTGAATTATCGAGAATGTTTTTAATTGTCATTTGAGCAAACTTGCGAATGCCTATTTCAGTTTTAAGCTCTTCTACATTTTCACTGAGTAACTTTTCGGCTATTTCACTTTTCTTTAGCGCCTTCATTATCCTAGTGAAAAGAATGATAACGGCAACGAGCGCTATAAATGTATAAACCAGTAAGGCGAGCGGCGTCCATATTTTATAATCACTTTCACTATCAATGCGTGTTCTGAAAACTTTCTGCTCGTTACTGACAATGCTCTTTACAACTTCACGAATGGCATCCATGTTCTCCCGGCCGCGAGCGAGCAGCAAGCTCTCAAAACGATCCATGTATAACGTACTTCTCTGTGCATTAGTCAAAATACTGGATATAACCATAAACTGATTTTTTATCAGAATATTAAGAGAATCTACATTTTTATGTTGAATGGTATTGCCTGTGATCAACTCATCCAGCGTTTTTAGCTGATCCGGGAGTAACTTTATGGCAGAAAAGTATGGTGCAAGGTAAGCCGTATCACGCGTAAGCTGAAAACCTCTGTGACCAATCTCTGCATCTTTTATAGTAGACAGAACCAATTGGGAAGTTTCCATGATCCGGTTTGATTTTCGAATCAATCGAACTTCTTCCATATACTTGGTCAGCGATCTGTAAGTAGCAAGACTTAAGAGCAGCAGCGTTATAACAATGCCAAGAAACAATAATCGGATGTAAAGCGCCTTCATACCTTAGGTGGAGTACTGCTGGTTGATGTTAATAATAAACTCACAATGTTATAACGTCTGGTGATATTCAATCATAATTGCTCCTTAAGATTTCATTAAAGGAGCAATCGCGAATGAAACGTTATAGCTTCTAGTTCGAAATATGATAAAGCTTGAGCTTATTATAAAGCGTCTTTCTGTCAATGTTAAGAAGTTCTGAAGCCTTTGATTTATTGTAGTTAACTTTCTCGAGCACATCAATAATGGCTTGTCGTTCTGCTGTCCACGCAACTGATTTTAACATTCCAACATTCTCGTCAATAGAAGTTCCTTCCAGAATGTCAGGGGTTAATCCAATGGCCTGAACAATTTCGGGCGGCAGGCTCTCACTTTGAATTGTTTCATCTAATGTAAGCAGCACAGATCGTCTGATCACATTATTCAATTCTCTCAGGTTGCCGTGCCAATAGTAATTGGTAAGATATTTTTTTACTTCCGGAGAAAAGTCTTTTACGTTTCTGTTTAATGACTGATTTGCTTTTTGCAAAAAGAAATTTGCGTAGAACATAATATCGTCTTTGCGTTCGCGAAGAGGAGCCAGTTGAATTTTGAATTCATTCAGGCGATGATAAAGATCTTCTCTGAATCGTCCTTCCTTAACACTCTTCATCAGGTTTTCATTGGTAGCTGCAATAATCCGTACGTCTATGGAAGTGTCTTTTGTAGCACCAATGCGTTTAATTTTCCGTTCCTGAATTACACGTAATAGTTTGACCTGGTTTTCGTAGGATAGATTTCCGATCTCATCAAGAAATACGGTTCCTCCATCAGCAACTTCAAAACTGCCTTGTTTATCGGCAATGGCACCGGTAAATGATCCCTTCACGTGACCGAATAATTCACTGCCTGCCAGCTCTTTCGGTAGTGCACCACAGTCAATTGCAATAAAAGGACTGTCAGCTCGCTTGCTGAATTTATGAACAGACTGTGCTACAAATTCTTTTCCGGTACCAGTTTCACCATTAATAATAACTGACATTTCAGCCGGTCCTATTAATTCAATATAACGCTGAACTGTTTTTGATGATTCACTTATGCCTACAACAAAACTTGATGTTGAAGAAGTATCTGCTTTAGTTTTCTTTACCTCTACGTTACGTGTTCCGTCACTAACGGGCTGTTCGTGTTTTAATTTGTTTTTTGAAAGAGCTTCTTTAATAGTTACAAGAAGTTCATCGGGATGTAATGGTTTTACTACATAATCACTGGCGCCATAACGAAATGTTTCAACGGCAGTCTTTACGTCAGAGTATCCGGTAATGATGACAACGGCTACTGACGAGTTGAGAATTTTTATTTTTTGTAATAATTCTACTCCGTTTATATCAGGCAGCTTATAATCACAAAGTATTAAGTCATAGTCGTTTGAACGCAGCAATCTTAATCCTTCCTCGCCAGTATGGGCAATACTTACAGAGTAGTTATTCTTACTTAAGAACTTTGAAAGGATCAGGCATATGTCTTTGTCATCATCAACAACCAATATACTCGTCATAGGCGTGTAAGTAATTAAGTTTAAAAATATTGAAATAGATATAGATTATAAGGGAAGCAAATTTAACGTTTTTAACGCCTCGTCTACTTTTTTAAAAGTAAATGGCTTAGCGATAAAGAAACTTGCTCCTCGTTTTAATACTTTCGAAGCTTCGCTATCATAAGCACTGATTACAATAATTTTAGAACTTAAATTCAACTCATGTATATAGTCGATCACCTCAAAGCCGGTCCCGTCAGTTAAATTCAGGTCAATCAGCATGAGAGCATAAGGTGATCCACTCACTTTTTGTCTTGCATCCTTCACTGTTAGAGCATAGTCAACTTCAAACTGCATTTTCCGAAGATGCTTAGTTATCATTAAACAGATGTCTAACTCATCGTCAATCACCAGAGCTTTGGCCATCAGATATTCGCCTGTTTCAGGCTTTTCATTGTTTTACGTCTTTCAAGTTCCTCTTTTGTAAAGAAAGGGAAAAACAATTTAATCAGAAAAATCATACTGATCATGAAACAAACATACCCAACCATATAAGCTGTCAATATTAAAATTATGTCTTTCATATCGTTGTTTTATTAAAACATTTGTAGAAAATCATGCCATTTTTTAAACCTCAATAGTGACGTCCGAGATATATTAGTGTGGAAATATCACCCCAGTTGGTGTGGGTAATCCCATCAATTACGTTGCAATTTTCCCCCTTTACAGTGTTTTTATATGCCTGGCATCTCTTGGCATACATTTTACCCAATGTTGATCAAAACTAATTTTTATGAACAACTTACTGTATCTTATCGCTGTCGTCCTTATCATTTTCTGGTTGCTTGGCTTTTTTGTTTATAGTGCCGGCTACCTTATCCACATTTTATTAGTAATTGCAGTAGTGGCAATACTGGTGCGGATCATCAGAGGTGATAGGATCGTTTAATAAAAATGGCATCTCACTAGTGGGATGCCATCATTATGAAATATAATAAGTATCGTAATTATTATAAGATTTTAATAATTACCGTCAGCAGCTTTATACTAATACTCCTGGCTGGTTTTTTTCTTACAACTTACATCGAGAATAAAATTGACACGAAGCTGATTTCTATTCAAGGAAGAGCTACATCAATTAATGTTAGCCTCTGGAATCAATCCATTGTTCTCAACGGCCTCGCACTTGGCAATTCAGAGGATAGCGTAAACGGTGCCCACCAGTTTTTACGATTGGAATATGCTTCTTTACGAGGCATTGATCCTTATGATTTAATGATCAAAAAAAATCTTACGGTTGATGAATTGATTATCAATAACGGTACTCTGCATTACATAAGACCCGATTCGGATAGTACACACTCATCCAATGCATTAAATAAAGTCTTTTTCTTTAAGAAGATTACCGTAAACAATGTTGCGACTCAGATAATAACGGATACGATTGTTAATTTATCTGCTGTTATTAATTGTCAATTGGCAGGTGTTAATTTAAAAATTGACTCTGCTGGTAAATTCAACTATAATGTCAGTGGGGCAGAGGTTGTTGTTCAACAAATAGATTTTAATCGTCATGAAGGCACACATGGTGGATCTATTGCGAAATTTTCATATACCAGTGAAACAGAAAAAGCTGAGATTGACTCTGCAAGAGTGATACCCAACTACGGTAAGCTTGAATTAGGACAGCATTTCAAACAACAAAAAAGCCGGATTAGCTTACTCGTTCCTAAAATAATTATCGAAGGCCTTTCATTAGATAAAATGATTGATAGTGCTTTCATTGCTTCACGAATTGAGATCTTATCTTTTGATGTTACTGCTTTTAAAGACAAGAGACTTCCCTTTTTAAAAAAGGATATTGTGCCCATGCCCATGGAAACTTTTTTGAAGTTGCCCTTTCACGTTAATGTAGACTCTATCATTATTAAAGATTCTCACATCACCATTGAAGAGTTTCCCGAAGGAGCCACTCAAAGTATACAGGTAACATTTAATCATGTAAATGGAAAGTTTGCAGGTTTGAATAATCGCATTGAGAAAGGAGATTCTTCCAGGGCAATTCTGCAAGCGCATGGTCTGTTGATGAATAAGGGACATGTGAATGCTGTATTCAAATTTCCGCTTGACGGATCGCCTACGTATACAGCAAAGGGTTCTATCTCCAAAATGTCTTTTGCAGAGCTTAACCAGGCATTGGTAAATTCAGCTGCTCTTCGTGTGCAGTCTGGTTATTTGAATAATCTCTCTTTTGATTTTAACTATACAGATCAGTCATCCGTTGGAAAACTTGTCATTAACTACGAGAATCTTAAAGTTTCTGGACTGAAAAAAGATAAAGGTATTAATGAAATAAAAACACTGCTTATAAATATGTTCGTTAAAAACGACAAGACAAAGCTGTTGCCTAAGTCTGAACGAACAGGTACCATAAATGTGGAACGCGACAGGAAGAAGTTTATCTTCAACTTGTGGTGGAAGTCTATCCTTGACGGTTTAAAGTCCAGCATTTTGGGTAACGATAAAACCAACAACAAAAAGTCATAATTCACAAACAGGGGACTTATTTCTACCCTCTGTGCAAACACTCTACAACTAGACATGCCTATTTCGCTCTAAATGGACTTCATTTAGTAATTGCTTGTTGGTACGCTTTTTCTATCGTGATCAATAATACACTGTAAATAGACAAATCATGAAACCAAAAAAATATAGTCAACGACAAAAGAAGCACAAGCCAAATCTGAAGGGGCCATACTCTGTGGAGCCGCAGGATAAGGATGATACTGATTTTCCGGATGAAGCAGGATCGAAGAAATCCAAAAAGGGTAAGAAGCAAGATCCCGCTATAATTGACAGGCAGGAGTAAGGCAACATCTAAACTGAATATATATGAAAAAAATTATTTCATTTTTCGCAGCAGTCGTCTTCATTACTCAGGCTAACCTATTGTTAGCACAGCCTTCTGCCAGTATAACTGAGAGTTGGACTTTGTTAGGCACACGGTCAGTAGATTATCTGATTGATCATGATGTTATCATTTTTCCAGAAACCAAAGACAGTTTTACGGCTGTAAAATTTGTTGTAAAAAATGGTCCACTTAATATGTTTAAGTGCACGCTTCATTTCCGCGGCGGTGAATCAAAAAATATTGAATTTCCAGACAACGTTAAAGCTAACGACGTGCGCGTTGTGGATTTGAAAGGAAGTTACATGTCAATAGAAAAAGTGACTTTCTGGTATGACACCAAAACCAAATCAGACAAGAAGGCAATTCTTGAAGTCTGGGGAAGTATGTAGACAACACAAATTAATTTTCATTCACTTAAAATTTAACTAAAATGAATATCGAAAAATCAATTGACGCATTAAATACGCTCGTTAAAATTAATAACGACAGAATTGAAGGTTACGAAACAGCATCAAATGAAACTGATGATACAGATCTGAAATTGTTGTTCTCCGAATTGGCGCAAACAAGTTATAAATGTAAAGCTGAACTTGTTGCAGAATTGTACAAGCTAGGAGGAACACCTACTGACGGAACCAAACTGACAGGTAAAGTTTTTAGAATATGGATGGATATCAGAGCTGCTCTTGCTGGAAAAGAGATGCACACTATTCTTAACTTATGCGAATATGGTGAGGATGCAGCTATTGAAACGTATGAAAGTACGTTAGACAATTATTCTGAAGATATAACACCAGAACAGCGCATCATGCTGAAGGGCCAATATCAGTGGCTTAAAGCGGATCACGACAAGGTAAAATCTTTGCGCGATAATTTAGTGGAACACAAATAACCCTATGAGGTCGTCCTTGTGTTTGCAAAAACATAGGGCGGCCTCATTTTATAAATCCAGAAATTATTGATTATCGATGGTGTTAATCATCTGTTCTTTCAAGCACCAACATGTTTTATAAAAAGGTCTATTAAAAACCCCGAAAGTATCACTGAAATAAAAAATGTAATCATTCCTAATACATAGGCACTAAGTGCCTTTAAATAGCTCATCACTTTCTTTCTATCAAAAAAATGTCCGATTGCCCATGCACAATAGGATATACCTACAACTCCCGCGATTTCCATGACGGGTATTTTTGTTATTCCTTCAAAAAGAGCAAAAACAGAAAATACTAACATTCCTACCCCCATTACAAAGCACAGCAGAATTAAGATTTCAAAAAAATTATAGCCATACGCTCTATAGATTAGTTTCAGCCAAAAGGCAATAAATATTCCCATCATAATGTTAGCGTAACCATAATGATTTTGAATCCAGTTGAAAATTATGCTGGTTGTGGAATTCTTCGTATCACCACTATAATCAACATATTCTTGTTCAATATGAAATAAATGATTTATTGATGTGTATATCAATGAGGTTAATACAATAAATAACATTGGTTTTACAAGCCTGCTTCTGTCATCTTTGATAAATTCCTTTATACCTCGTCCGGGTCTATACAGTAATTCTTTTACCGTATACAAGATACCCTTCTCGAAATGTAAAACATGTCGAATTTCGTGTAGGATATAGTGCACGTCAATTCTTGAAAGTTGTAAAGGCTGACCACAATGGCAACAAAAATTGCCGCTCACCATAGTATTACAGTTTCTGCAATTCATCATATCAGGAGTCATAAAGGTTGGATATTTTGCGATACTTTTTTAATGAGGTATCTGTTTGGTGCAAAAGTCAACACAAAAATATTTTTGAGGGCTACACTTTAGTGTAGATTTGTGAAATTGTGTTGTCTAAATGGAAAATAATATAGCCTCAGGCCTGCTTACCAAGAATAACGTAGGAAAAATATCAGAAGAGGACCGTCTTCAACAGAAAGATTATCTGGAAGCCGTAAAGGCTTTTGCAAGGCTAACATATGAAAGCATATATGTGATCAATTATGAGAAGATGACTTTTGAGTACGTCTCAGAAAACCCATTGTTTTTATGTGGATATTCACATGAGGAAGTGATGAATTGGGGTTATGAGTTCTATTTTAAGAATGTTCCTGAAAATGATCTGAAATTATTGAATCTCATAAATGAAGCAGGATTTGACTTCTTTGAAAATTTGCCCGGTGAAGAGAAAATGCAGTACAGTATAACGTACGATTTTCATTTGATTAATAAGGATGGTAAAAAGATTCTTATCAATCATAAACTTACTCCATTACTTCTTACAAAGGAGAAAAAGATGTGGAAATCTATGTGTATAGTTTCTATTTCGCATCATAAGAATTCGGGTAATATTTGTATATACAAGCAAGGCTCTGATGAAATATGGAAACTGGATATAAAAAATAATGTCTGGCTTAAATCAGAGAAACCAAAACTCACAAAAAGGGAAATAGAAATATTGCATCTACATGCACAAGGATTAACCATCAACGAAATAGCGGAAAAGATATTTGTCACTCCCGATACCGTTAAATACTACAGAAGGCGAATTTTCGAGCGTTTGGAAGTGAGTACTATCATAGAGGCGCTTTCTTACGCTGTTAGCAGCAAGATCATTTAATCTCGTTGCATACAATCTTTATTAGGGTACGAAAGTAGCCGAACCTCTGAGCGCTATACATTACGAAAAAAGGTTTCGAACAATTGATTAGTCCTTTGGATTATTTGTTTACCGATAAGATATTAGCGGAACACAATAAGGATATATAGGCAATATTGCTTATATATGGATGTTGTAAGCAATTTTAGTATTGGACAGATTCACCATGGAACCGATAAATCTAGACGACCTTGTTTTGGTTAATAATTTAAGTTCTAGAACCTACACGGACAATAAGCTTTTATCTAACGCCACAGAAAAAGAGAAAACGCATCTAGGAAAAATTACGAACAAATTAAAAATCCTAGCTGACTATTTCTCGGACAAATATGATCAATCATATGGACCATTTGAGACGAGTGTTACGACAGGTAATGCAATAGCAATTGGTGGAACAAATTTCAAACGTGTTTGGTCGGGGATATTTAAAGGAGCTGAGAATAAGCAATACGCTGCTCAGATAAGCTTTGTAATGAATCCACATGAGACTTGTCTTGATGTTGGGTTCTATTTTGGAAGAGCATCTGGACATAGTTTTGATAAGGAGCAAAGAACAACCTTCGAGGATAAACTTAATAAACTCGGTATTTCGTTATCCAGTAACATTATTAACAACGAGTTACTTCAAGCAAGGTATAATTCTCTTTTTGACTTTGGATTTAAATCATATTATAACGGGAAACCCGTGCTAGCTGACGAGTGGATAATTAATATTCAATCAAAGCCTAAGAATTCACACATCATCGCGAAAATTTATCCTAACGATTTTAACATCGTGGAGTATTCAACAATTGACTCCTATGTTTCTCAAGTCATTTTCCTAATGGGCGCGATTGAAAATCAACCCAATCAGAATAAAGTACCAATAGTAAAACCTCTTACCCAAGAGCAAAGAGCCAAGCAAGCTGAACGTTTTTCTCAAATAGGACTAAAGGGTGAACTCTATGTAATGAAATACGAGAATGAGAAACTGACGAAATTAAATATCAAAATTAAAGACTACCCTAGACATGTGGCACTCGAGTCTATGAGCTACGGTTATGACATTTTATCAAAGGACGAGAATCTCCAAGACATCTTTATAGAAGTGAAGACTACGACAAGGACTAAGGAGGATAAGGATTCTAGACAGTTTTTTATTTCGACTAATGAGTTTGAAGTATTTTCGGACAATAAAGAAAAATACCGACTTTATAGAGTTTATGACATCGAGAATTCTCCAAGTTTAGAACTTCTTGACTTGGGACAATTAAATAAGAGAACTGATGGATTTATCGTTGAATACTAAAACTGCTTACAACAAAATGCATAATCAATGGCGGGGTTCAATGTAAATTTGTAGTTTAGTTTTTCAAAACACGTTTGGTTTCGTGGGACAGTGACGTGCTTCGAATTCCCCGCCACAGCTTATGCACCAACGTTAGCGCAACCATTAACAAAATACTCATGACATATTTAGACGTACACGAAGTACTAGGTCCTCTTCTTGCAGAACACAAATTGAAAGATGCAATACATTGGTGTGAGACAGAACTTAGCAAGACCTCCAATCAAAATGACAAACTTTTTATAAACAGAAATTTGAATCATTTAATTGGTCCTCTAAAAGAATGGATTGACAAATTTTATAAAAGAGTAAGTGGAAATATTGAGGTAAAGGCAATGTACTGTGAAATGAATGGCTTCACAATCAATCCTGACTTGTGGTTTGCTGACTTATTTGCTTACGATGAATATCATGGACTTTCAGATTTGGACTGGCTTGGCGATTGGCAGGGGGAGAATGCAACGTTTAGAGACTCTTTTATTATATCTGGACTTGACGACCTACAAAAGGAATACGAAAAAGGTGGCGAAAGAAATCTACTATGTGACTTCTTAATAATACTCAGATTTCAAGAATTATTTAAGAATGCTTTAGAAAAAGCTCAACAAGAAAATTCACCCTGGGCTAATATACCAATCTTGGTTACTGCTCACGACTGGGAATTTATATATCAGACAAAAAATGGAAGCGCATAACAAATGTATAGGATAAAGCGTGTTCTCCATGGTGAAAGTATTTTTAAGTAATTTAGTTTGGCAACGTGGATAATGAAGTGGTCTCTAAACACGCTTCATCTTATACATAAACGTTGTGGGCATTATGGCTAATGAAAAAAAATTGAGTTACTAAATTGAGCTTGATAATATGTCGAAAGGATGATGATGAGTTGCTTATTGTAAGTGACACCAAACTGACATACCCCTCTGACCAATTTCCGGGCAAACAAACAGGACACCCAAGTGACGGTGTAATCAAGACTGTAATAGTTAATCCAAATCTATGTGTTTCATTCGCTGGGGACATAGAGCCTGCAGAAGAAGGGATAAAATTAATTCAGCCCGGTGATGACTTGACGAGAGTGCTAAAACTCTTAAGAGATAAATCTTCAAGTAATCGGACAGATTTTATCGTGTGCGTATCAAATCCTGACATTAAGATTTTCGAAATAAAAGATTCGATTTGCAAGGAGGTACAAAGTAGTTGGATTGGCTCGTCAAATGCCTTTACAAGATTCCAAGGTTATTTCTACAATCAAATTCAAGTCAAGAAAGACGCCCCTTCATCATTTATAAAAATCGAGCCAGTGATAGCTAAGAAGGATTCAGATTTGAGTAAAGTGTCGGGCGCATTCGACAAGATAATAGATGATCCTAGTGTTCCGGAGGTGGATGGATTTAAGGTAATGGTTATAGTAGAGAACGGTGTGTTCAAGTATCGAGGCTACCTTCACAATTACATGGGACTAATTGAATTAAAAATTGACCCGAAAATGTTAGGCAAGGAAATTCCTCTTGGACATGGCAACGCGGATGACGGTTCATATATGGTGAACTTTTTTAATTCTAATTCAAACTATAATAATGTAGCAATTCACATTCTTCAGGGCGGTTTGGGAATTGTTTATTCAAGAATTGACAATGGACTCTTGAGACCAAAAATATTCCAGTTGGACGAAGTTGATTTTGTTGACTTCACTAAAGAAACATATGACTTAGGACCTGGAATGATAACTCAAAACAGGGAGCAAAAGTATTTCAAAAATGGTGATCTATATCTTAAGAGTAACGACTATAAGGCAGCAATATTTTGGTTTGATAAAGTACTGACCGTTGAAGAAGGGAAAATGAAAGCTAGAGCGCATTATGCCAAAGGAATTTGCTTGCTCAATCTTAGAAGACCACAAGAGGGTGTGATTGAGATACAGAAGGCTATCAATATTGACGCGAACCTTCATAAAGAAGCGATGAAATTATTGTCAAAATTAAAAAAGTGGTGACGCCATTACTGCCCACAACAAAATGTATATGATATTGTGGGGCTCGGTTTAAATATTTAGTTTTATTCGAATAACGTTCGATGTCATGGGACAATTTACTAATCGTAAACCCACAACGTCACATACATAAACGTTAGCGGCAACCTTTTTGGACAGATTAGACCTAAGCAAATGGAATAAATATTTCTCAAGATTTAACACCAGCCTTAATCAGCATCTTTTTCTTTTCAGGTGCCAGACTATTAAAGTTCTTTCGCTGATTGTAAAGCCAATTGTATAAGGGTGTATAAAGTGGTACACTTTTATTCTTCTTCTTTAATTCCGTAAACTCGTTTAGTCTGCTAAGCCATCGTTTTTCTATTAACTCATTCGCCCACGAAAAACCTATTTTGTTCAATTTATCCTTTTTGTCTTTCGATATTTTTTTGACACGTTGTGCGTTCACCCAACCAGCCAGTGTTTTATTCTTAGCATATTTTTGTGGCACATCGCAGTTTCCATATTTCTTTTTATAGGCCACGAGTTCCTTGTATCTTTCTTCCCAGAGTTCATCATGGTAATGACTGCTCCATGAAAAACCAATAGCATTAAGTTTCTCCTTCTTAAAAAGTGATAACTTATCTTTGCTATGGATCTGACGTTTGACCCATTTGTCTAATTCGGGATATTCTTTAAGCTTGATATGATATGTTGATTCATATTTTGTTTTTAATGTCTTAAATTTTTTAAACATGGTTTCCCATTCGGCTGTTCGTTGTTTTTCAAACTCACCTGCCCAGGGCAACCCAATAGCATTTAATTTTGCTTCCCGTTCAGGGTTTAGCACGCCATCTTCCTTGAATTTTTTTTGTGTCACTATCCATTCAAAAAGCTGAGGATTTGATCTCGGAACACTTAAATGACCATGTTCTTTTTTAAAAGCTTTAAGTTCATCGTAACGTGATTTCCATATTTCATTAAATAATTCCTGCGGCCATTTAACACCTAAGCGTTGTAATTTCTCACGCTTGTCTTTATCTATTTTTTGTCTGTCTCTTTTATTGCGCTGAAGCCAGACAGAGAGTTTGAAGTCATCCTTTTGTTTAACCCTGCAATGACCATGTTTCGTTTTAAACGCTTTTAGCTTTTCATACATTTCATTCCAGCGCTCTTCGTGGAGATCTCTTTTTTCCCACTCAAAGCCAATAGAATTTAATTTTCTCCGACGATATGGAGATAAATTATCCTGATGCACAAGTTGCGTCTCAATCCACAAACCAAGCTGATAATTTTCCTTTTTAACTCTTATTCTGTCAATGTGGCCATTAGCCTTTTTGTATCGAACAAGTTCATTGTATCTATTTTCCCAGGCTTCTTCTCGTATTCTTTCTATATCTTCTTTCCATAGAAATCCGATTTCATTAAGTCTTTTCTTTTTTTCTTTAGATAATTTCCCCTCTGTATTACTTCTTCGTTGTCTTGAAACCCAGTTGCCGAGTTTTTTATTGTCTTTAAAATATTGAGGTACTCTGGCGTGTCCGTATTTCTTTTTGAATTCAGCAAGTTCCTGATAACGGTTTTGCCAAAGAAGATCGCTATCTGTTAAGATTGTCCATTCAAAATTAAGTGAATCTAATTTTTTGATCTGTTCTTTCGTCAGGTATGGCTTAGCTCTTCTTTGATTAACAGTCCAATCAAAAAGCGCCTCATATTCTCGTTGGAGAGGTGGCACATAAGAATCACCATGTTTTTTATAGAATATTTTTAATTTCGAAAACATGTGTTCCCAATCGGACACAATATTGAAATCAAATCCAATTTTAGTAAGCTGCTGGTGTAACTCCTTTGGCAGTTTGGTTGGCTGCCTTCTAATATTTTCTACCCATTTTGAAAATTTAACATCTTCTTTCCAGTCAAGAGGAATGTTATAATTTCCATGCTTCTTGTGATAAGCTTTAAGCTTACTGATTTTCTCTTTCCAGATGTTTTTTTCCTTAGATATGATCATGACAACTAAATATGGTTGGTCTTTAATCCTGTGTATTCAAGCTTTCATTAATTGAATGAATTAAATCTGCTGGCTCAAAGATTGTCCGTTTGAAAAACATAAAGAATGGTTTTTTAATTCGACGCAAGATATGAAAGTATTTATGTCACGAATAATATGAGATTGCCTTCAATTAATAGTTGATGGTGTTTTTCTAAAGTATTTATCCGGTTTCTATTCATTTCATTCCAAGTTCTATCTCATTTTCACTGTGCAGGACTTTATTGAATGAGTGATTAAGCTTATAGAAGATTGGGAATCCATAAGCTCTATACTCATACTACACTCACACTCATTGACAACTGACCAACATTGATAGATACTGTGTGCTCATTTTTATCATTAACAAGCTGAATAATATCTTCAGGTTGAATCGTACCATCCACTGTAATCTCCGTCTTTTCAGTTGGCTCTTGATTTATCTGGAATGTATAAAGTGTTTCTTTAAACCGATATTTTACAGAGAATGATTTCCAGGTTGCAGGCATGCAGGGTTCAAACTTTATAGTATCGCCTTCTCTCTTCAAACCAAGGAAAGACTCTATTATAAGTTGATACATCCAACCTGCAGAACCGGTGTACCATGTCCATCCACCTCTGCCCGTATGAGGACTCACACTGTATACATCAGCAGCCATAACATAAGGCTCTACTTTATATACTGACATTTCCTTGCGCGTTTTGGCATGGTTGATCGGATTAATAAGTTGTAGAAGTTCATATGTTCTATCCTGATCTCCTTGTTTTGCAAAAGCCATCACCATCCAGATAGCAGAGTGCGTGTACTGTCCGCCATTTTCACGTACGCCAGGAACGTATCCTTTTATGTAACCAGGATCTACATCAGCTTTATCAAATGGAGGCTCAAGCAACTGAATCAATCCTTTCTCTCTGTTGATCAGAAATTTATTAACGGATTGCATGGCTGTTGCTGTTCGTGTTGCTTCACCTGCTCCTGACAATACAGCCCAGCTTTGTGAGATGGCATCGATTCTACACTCTGTATTATTTTTTGAACCTAGTGGTGTACCATCATCAAAATAAGCGCGTAAGTACCAGTCGCCATCCCAGGCATTCAGGTTGATATTTTTCTTAAGTTGTTTTGCATGCTTCTCACATTTTGTAACAAAAACAGTATCACCCTGAAGTGCTGCAATTTTTGAAAAGCGCATGAGAACATCATAGAGAAAAAATGCAAGCCACACACTTTCACCTTTGCCTTCAATGCCCACCATGTTCATACCGTCATTCCAGTCGCCAGAGCCCATGAGTGGCAAACCATGTTCGCCATAACGTAAGCCATGCAGGATGGATTGTTTACAATGATCATAGAGTGTTGCTTTTTTATCTGTTGTAACCGGCATGTCGTAATAAGATTCTTCATGCGGATTCAAAGCTCTTCCCTGAATGTAAGGAGTGAGTTCGTCAAGTAATTCAAGATCGCCTGTTAATGAAATATAGCGACTCGTTACAAAGGGTAGCCACAGAAAATCATCGGAGCATAATGTTCTCACACCACGGCCTTGTGGTGGATGCCACCAGTGCTGAACATCGCCTTCGCTGAACTGCCGTGTTGCACATGCCAGAATCTGCTTTCTGGTTAAATGAGGCTGTGCATGCATGAGTGCTAATACATCTTGTAACTGATCACGAAAACCATAAGCACCACCTGATTGATAGAGACCACTTCGTCCCCACAACCTGCAGGAAATAACCTGGTAGAGCAACCATCCATTCGCAAGGATATTAATAGATTGATCGGGCGTTTCGACCTGAACCACACCCAACGTTGAACTCCAGAATTTTTTCACTTTATCCAATGCGTGTGAAACATCATGCTTCTCCTGAAAAAGTTCGAGCGTTGTAATTACTTCTTGAATATCTCTGCCAGCACCAATCTTGAAAACAATTTTCCGTTCCTTGCCATGATCTAATTCGAAAGGAACTTGGATAGCTGCACAACTATCAAAGCCTGCTCCTGATTTTCCCGAGAGCTTCACACGACCCATCGCTTCAGGATTTTGAAGATTGCCATTGCGGCCAATGAATTCTAGTCGGTCAGTGGTGTAACTATAATTTGAGTCGTCTACATCAAAGAAGGATACATAATTCTGGAAAGAAGTGTTGTATTGATTTCGCGCCACGATTGCTCCGCTGGCAGAGTCCAGTTCTGTTACAGTATGCATCACTGATTTGGAACGTAACTCACCCAGTATCCATTCAACATAACCTGTTGCTGAAAGTTTGCGCAACCTGCCTGACTTATTGCTAATGGTAATAACAACAAATTTTATTGGTGATTCAATATCTACATATACACAGGCGTTTGATGTAATGCCGTCTTCTGTATTTTCAAATGTGCTGTATCCAAAACCATGTCGTGCAACATGCTGTGACTCTCCTGCAGCTGGGAGTCCTAATGGTGACCAGAAGTGACCGCTCTCTTCATCACGAATGTAGAATGCTTCACCACAACTATCGGTTACCGCATCATTTCTCCAGGGTGTGAGTCTGTATTCGTGCGCATTTTCAAACCATGTGTATGATGAACCATTTTCAGAAACAATGGTACCAAATTGTGGATTGGCAATAACGTTTATCCATGGAAGAGGAGTTTTCTTTTTATCATCGATTATGATAACATACTCTTTTCCATCGTCAGAAAATCCACCAACATCATTGAAGTATTGCAGTTCTTTTGGTGGT
This sequence comes from Cyclobacteriaceae bacterium, assembly GCA_035493595.1. Classification (GTDB taxonomy): domain Bacteria; phylum Bacteroidota; class Bacteroidia; order Cytophagales; family Cyclobacteriaceae; genus DATCRE01. The sequence continues at coordinate 18,598 of DATJHZ010000105.1, forward strand.
TCAACTTTTGGATTTTGCAGTTGATAAAGTTTTGTTGGAATTAATCTTGGTATCAACTCCTTCACAGCAACGCGTTTGTTTACCTGGTCTTCCAGTGATCCTTTCTTATCTGAAATAATAACACGGGCAACAGTTTGAAACAAGATTCGATCTTCAGTTGAGATCTGATCCAGCGGTCTCACAAAAATTCTTCCTTGTTTTTCTGTTGTAACAATACCTGTACCAGCTGCGATAAGTCCATTGATTTGTTCTTGCAGTAATTGTCTGTAACCGCCGGCATCTTCGTTGATAATAACAAGATCAACAGCCAGACCTTTCATGTGCCAATACGCCTGAGCTTTTATAAGTTGTTTAACAAGTGTGATATTTTCTGAATCTGAAATTTGCAATAGCAGTATGGGCAAATCTCCTGAGATGGAGTAACTCCATAAAGCTGATTGACCGCGCTGATTTTTAAGTATAACTCCGGGTTGTGATCTCAACGCAGGGTTAAGATAAAGAATAGAGCTGGCCAGTTTTCCGTACAGTTGCTCTTCAGCTTCCGTTGCAGCAATTTGTCGGAGTACGATCTGACTATGTGTCCATGATAATTCGAATGCACGATCACGCAAATGTCTGTCCTGATATTTGTCTACCAAACTCTGGTTTGCTTCACGTGTTTCTGCAATACCGGTCACTACATCAACGATAGCATTTTCTCCAGGCTTCAATATTATTTTATATTGAATGGAAACGATAGGATCTAACACTGAGCCGTGAGAACCAGAAAGTGCTTTGGCCTGATTCATGGCTAGCGGATTCACAAGATTATTTCCACGACCTATGAATTTGTTTCTATCTGTTTCATAAGAAACCTCAGTTTCGTCAACACCATTTACTTTCATCAGGTGAAACATCCACGCCGGGTGATCGTCTTTAGAACGAGGACGCCTGGTGCAAATGATGGCGTGCTGATGATCTTTAATTTCTGTTTGAACAAAAAGATTACTGAATGCAGGGTGAGCATTGTCGGCAGCCTCGTTGGTTAATACTACTTCTCCGTAGCTGGTTATGGTTAGTGTTCTCCTCGTTCTTGAATGATTTGTTAAATGTATTCGTCTTACCTCAACATCATCTTCAGGCGAAACGATAACGGTGGTGTATGTTTCAATTTCATTATCACGTCTGCGGAATTCTACTTTACCCTGTGAGAATATGGCTTCGTAATGATCAGCTTCTTTTAATGTGGGTTGATGAGCATTCGACCAGAAGTCGCCTTTGTCATAATCTTTAATGTAACAAAACGTTCCCCAGTTGTCACTGATGCCATCTTCGCGCCAGCGTGTTACACCAGTTTCTTTCCATCGGCTATAACCACCACCGGCACTGGTGAGCATAACAAAGTATCTGCCGTTTGAGAGGAGGTGTACTTCTGGCACCAGCGTGTCGACAGATTTAATAATTCGTATTTCGGAAGTAATTGAAACACGTTCGGTATCTTCACTATCGGAACTTCCGGCATAAAATCCTGTAGCCTTAGGTACTTGTTCTTGTAAAAGTAACAACGCTGTTTGAAACTGTATGTCAGCTTCAAATCTTTTCTGCATGGGTTGATCAAGAAGGAGATAAGCAAGTGAGAGCAGACTCATGCCCTGATGATGCACCATGAAAGTTTTGATTATCGAATAAGGCTGATCGCCTGACAAGCGCACGGGTGTGTAATCAATAGCTTCATAAAAACCATATTTACCTTCAAACCCTTTGGCCTTCATCTTTTTCAGATTTGAATATGCCGACTGTGGATCGACCATCATGGCGAGCACAGTTGCATAGGGCGCTATAACCAGATCCTGACCAAGTCCTCGTTTGAAGCCCAGCCCTGGAACGCCAAATGCCTTATACTGATACGTTAGATTAGTATCGACAAGGTTGTAACATGATTCTGAAATTCCCCAAGGCACACCTTGCGATTCACCATATTCAATTTGTCTTTTTACAGTACCAATGCCCATTTCATCGAGCAACGTATTTTTATACGATGGCATAACAAGTGCAGGCATCAGGTATTCAAACATAGATCCGCTCCACGAGAGGAGAACAGGTGTGTTGCCTGCTGAGGTTAATCTTCTTCCTAATGCAAACCAGCTTTCCTGTGGAAGTTTTCCCTGGGCGATAGCTACAAATAAACTGAGCCTTGCTTCAGATGCCAACAGATCATAATAGCTGGCATCGCGATGATGCTCGTCAACATTGTAACCAATGGCTAGAAGATGTTGTGATTTGTCATATAGGAATTCGTATTCCATATCAGCAAATTCATAAGCTTCTGATGCAAGCGTATAGAACGACGCAGCTCTTTCACGAGCCAGTTTACTGGCAACCTTAACGGATTTTTCGAAATGCTGAAGCCACTGATTTTCTTCTTCTGAATTTTCAGATTCAAGCAAACGACTTAGTTCTGGTTTTGTTTCCCGATCTAAGCGTTCAAGTTCTCCCCACGTTGGAACATTGGAAATCATTTCCCAATCTTTAAATTTCTCTGGCACTGGTAATGTTAACCATGGTGCCAGTGTAATCAATTCATTGTGAGCTGATGTAAGTTGTTTCTCAAAATCCTGTAACCACGAATTTTCTTTATAGTTGGTACTTGCTGTGATGTACTCACGATATTGTGTTATAAGCTTTTCAAGAAGGTCTTTGAGATCTGGTAATTGAAAATTGTTCAGATGGATCAGTTCATATAAATTCTGTAGGGAAGACTTTAATCCTATTTCGTGTATGGTGATCTCATGAATGGCTACACGTAAGGTATCTTGCAATCCTTCTAAAATTTGTGGCTCTATTATTTTGTGAGCAGGCATGGCGAGTAGTCCTTGCCGGAGTGTAAGCAGATGTCCTGCTAGATTTCCGCTATCTACTGTTGAGATGTAATGAGGATTGAGTACAGCTAATGTTTGTGTATCGTACCAATTATAAAAGTGTCCCTTATAACGTTCAAGCTTATCCATCGAGGCAAATGTATTTGCAAGACGATCCATAAGCTGGGTTGTTGTTAGATACCCAAAATCATAAGCAGAAAGATTGCTTAGCAAAGCGAGACCAATATTAGTAGGCGATGTGCGATGTGCTACAACCGGAATTGGATACTGTTGAAAATTATCAGGTGGCAACCAGTTATCATTGGCATTGACAAAGTTTTCAAAAAATGACCATGTCTTTCTTGAAAGCTCGCGCAGATATACTTTTTGATCTTCTTTGAGTCTTGCCTTAGAAGTAGCCAATGGTTTCCCCAGCGAATTGACAATGGCAGGCGACAATATCCAAAGTAGTAAGAAAGGAGCTGCAATAAATAATGATGGTGATGATTCTTTAAATAAGTAGATACCAATGGCTGCAGGTAACACTACTGCTATCCACATGGTGAGATAAGCTTTTAAAATTCCATCTTTTTGTTTCTGAACAAATCCGGAAGGACTCCACTCCAACATTTTTCTGTGACTAACATTGATTCGCCACAATGTTTTTGTAATAGCATCTATACTGATATAGGCTTCATAAGGAAGACATACCAGCGTAAATACAGATTGCAAAATGTTTTTAGATGTAATGCCAACTGTATTGGTGATGTGCTGTTTAGTTGCAACTTCCTTTGGCTTTCGAGTTGCCCCCCAGATTGAAGTGAGGCCGGACGGAAGAAAAATAATAGTTAATACAACGAGTGTCCAAACCCAGGCCGACATAGTAGTCCAACCTAATATGAGTAGTGCGACTAAAACTATGGGCACTAAACTTCTGCGGAGGTTGTCAAATATTTTCCATCGTGATAATGCAGAGATAGAATTCTTAATATACTTTTTATCAACGCCAGGTACGAATGGTAAAAACCAGTTTCCTATTTGCCAGTCACCTCTTATCCACCGATGTCTTCTGCTCACATCAAGTGCATAATGTGAAGGATAGTCTTCATAAAATTGAATATCACTTACAAAGCCTGAGCGGGCGTAAGAACCTTCCAGTAAATCGTGACTTAAGATTCTATTCTCGGGCAGTCGGTTATTCAGTGCTTTTTCGAAAGTATCAACATCATAAATGCCTTTGCCTATAAATGATCCTTCACCAAAAACATCCTGATATACATCTGATGTTACTCGTGTGTATGGATCAATGCCTGAATCATTCTCATGCAAGAGTGTATAACCTGATCTTGTTGCACCGTGCAGGCTTATAGCAATGCGTGGCTGTATGATGGCGAATCCTTCTGTAACTCTTCTCTTCTTTTCATCATATACAGGTTGATTTATAGGATGTGCCATGGTGCCAATTAATTTCCAGGCGGCATCACGTGGCAGCTGCGTATCAGTATCAAGTGTAATAACATATTTTACACTTGTGTAGATAGCTTCGACTCCAATAATAACGGAAAACTTTTCTTTCGATTCTCCTCTGAGAACATGATTAAGATCTGCCAGTTTACCTCGCTTGCGTTCATAGCCCATCCACACTTTATCTACAGAATTCCATAAGCGCGGACGATGGAAGAGTAAGAAAGGATTATGTGTTGCTGTGCCATAACGTTTATTCAATTCTCTTATTCCGTGTGTGGCAAGATTTAAGAGAGACTCGTCGTCTGGCATAACCTGTTCCGGTGCATCATGGAAATCAGTCAGCAGTCCAAATAAAAGATTGGGATCCTGATTAGCCAGAAACCGAACTTCAAGTTCTTCAACTAATTTTTCTACTTGTGCTATGTTAGCAAGTATAGTGGGAACTACAATTAACGTTCTGTTTTCAACAGGAACATTCAAATGAAAATCAAGCTTGGGTAGTAGTTTAGGATTAACCCACAATGTTGCCAGCCAGTTTGTTAATGCTATTGCAAAATGACTTGCTGCAATTAGTGATAAGAGGCTAATGGCAATCAACCAGCCATTGCTAACACCATCATCTGAAGCGAGGTTTATCATAAACCATGTAGCCAACAGTGTAATAAGAATGGAGATAACAACATAATATGAATACGCTGTTGCGCGTAATGTCTTTTCAATCAGTTTCAGGAAGGGTAACTTAACAGCGGCTTTCTTTTCAGTTGCACTAACGCCTTTATCAATGAGATAGTAGCCAACGTGTGCTTTGCGGTTGTCACCCGGGTTGCTTTGAAAACTTTGTTGTGCCAGATCAATGACGAGGTTTGCGATTTGATTCTCTGTTAATCTGCTATGGTTGGCAAGTTTTTCAATTTCATGACGATAATAATCGCGCGTATGAAAATCCATTTTTCCATACACACCATCAATATCTTTTTGGAGTGTTTTTTCAACAACACTCATGTCTTCAACAAATTCACGCCAATCTGTTTTGGCTAGAAATCGTAAACTATTAATGCTGTTGCTTACCGAAACCTGATCGGCTGCCTGTTTTTGATTTTCAAGCAATACCATTGAATTGATTGTGTCGCCCGTGCCGGAGAGATGTTGTTCAACCCAATTGAGTGGCAGCGTAAGTTCCTGACCTTTCCATTGAAGCTTTCGTGAAAACTCTGCCACGAATGAACTTACCATTGGAGGTTTTGATCTGGCCATGTCGGCCATCACAAGCACAAGATCTTTTGGATTATCTTCTGCTGTTTCAATTATTTTTTTTGCCCATTGATTGGCGAGAGCAGAATCATTTCTGTCAACTGCAATTCTAACGGCTACACGACTCAGATTTTCAAGCAGAGCAAGTCGTATCATGATGGGTATGGCCCACAATTCACCGAGCGTAAGATCACTTTGCTTTTGATACGCTGAAATAAAATTACTCAGGCTATGAATGTCAACATGGCCGTCGCTATGTGAGATGAGTTCAATAGCAATGTCATACACACGTGGATAACCTGCCAGTGGTCCTGTTTTTAATTTTGGTAATCCTTTGCTATACCCTTTTGGTAAATGTCGTTTGCCTGTTCGTATTTGTTCTTCTATGAGATAAAAATTATCGAGCAGCCATTCTGCCGCAGGGCTTATGGATCTTTTTTGCTTAATACTTTTTTGAAGTAATCCATTGACGTGATATAAAATTGTCTCGTTGTCTGATAACTCTTTTAATAGAAGTTCGGAAGATTGTTTGTAGCTGATTGAATGATTTAATGCTAACTGTTGTGCATGCTGATCCATTTGTTCTGTACTGAAAAGTTCAGCACGCAGGGGAGGATTTTTATTAACATCCTGATGAGTGTAATTTTCTTTTTTAAAATATGGAGTTAACGGTGAAAGAAGCTCATCAATAACAGTTGTGTTTACCTTCATAAATTTTGTGTTTTAGCGTTTGACGCGCTATGATTAAGAATGAATGTCTAATAAGAATATGGTAACTCGTACGTCTGACTAACGCGGTTCGAGTATTCTATTCAATTCGTCTTTTACAAAGGGCTTGTGTAGAATCCGGAAGGATGATGACGTTGTTTTCGGCACATCCATTCCACTGATAAGTATTAATTGTGAATTAGGATGATTTATTAAAATAAATTGTGTTTTACTCCACCCAAAACCATCAGGTAAATCGTTATCCAAAAAAATGAAATCGGGTGTTTCTTCTTTTAGAATTTCTAACGCCTCTTCCATTGTGTTAGCCAGCAGAACTGTATAACCTTTTTTGGAGAAGGTTTCTTTCATTAAAAATCCAAAATCGATTTCATCGTCAATGATGAGTATTTTCTTTCCTTCCATCTTCTCATGTGTATGCTCGAATACACATAAAAACCTTACCAAATAAAATTGTCTGTAAGTCAGGTCATTAAAATACTTTACAGGTCTAAATGAGGAATTGAAGTCAGGAAGTGTGGAATAACTTCTACAGGCCTTATTTTAGATAATTGCTAAAGGTAGACTAATATATATCAGAAAGGATAGCCTATGGCGATATTAAAAATCAGATTTTCTTTCAACCAGCTGCTGCTTCCAAAATCTTTTTGAACAATCCACCGCTTTGAAGGCTCCAGGTATGGTTTTCGAATAGGGAAGGCAGCATCCAGCCGAAGTATAAAAAAATTAAAATCATACCGAAGTCCGAAGCCGGTACCTGCTGCAAGCTGCCCGAGAAATTTGTCTTTATCAAATTCACCACCTTTTCTGTCTTCGTCTTTGTTTACTAGCCAGATGTTACCTGCATCAAAAAATAAAGCTCCTTTCAGCGCCTTTACAATATCAAATCGATACTCAATGTTTGCTTCTATTTTTATATCTCCGCGTTGATCTATAAAATAAGTATTCGTCTTTACTGCTGGATCAGTGCGAACATTGTACGTGCCTGGTCCGAGTGAGCGCGCAGGAAAAGCGCGCAAACTTGAAGAACCTCCTATTGAAAATTGTTTTATATAGGGTAAATGTGTTGAGTTACCATAAGCATATCCTGCTCCCAGGATAAGGCGAGTTGCTAGTTTCTGATGTTTGTCAAGTTGTCGATAGTATCGAAAATCAATTACACCCATAACATATTGAGAATAGGGTGAGTTGAAAATTTCTGTTGACTCATTGGTAGATTTTCTTGCAGATTGCAATGCATTAAGAACATTGCCTGCCAGTGAAATAGTTGAATTGAAATAGAAGTCCGATTTTCGTTCGTTGATTGTTAAATATTTTTCTTCGATATCTTCACGAAGTTGTGTGTTTAATGTAAATGAATATCTCAATCCTGGAATGAATTGATCTTGAAATGAGTTGGCTAACGTAGGATTTTTTGCGAGTAACTCATTAAAGGCATCAGAAGTTTTACTTGATTTGATAAAGCTGATGTCTACCGGGTAGAACTCATGGGTTTTGAGCGTTGTCTCTCGCCACGTGTAACCGTACGAAGCATTGAATGATGTTAATCTGAAATACTGAAGGCGCTGTTGAAAATTATAAGCCAATTTAAATTGTGTCTGCGGCAGATATTTGGCGTAATGATATTTAATTTTAATGGGTGTTATAAACCTGGGAACAGATAAACTCACTTCACTTCCAAATTCGATAGCATTCAGCGTTCCTGATTGTTGCCTGCTGATTTGCCATTCGTAAGCACCATGCATTTTGAACTGAAACATTTCGGCACCACGCAGAAGATTTCTATTGGTAAAAGTTAGTTCAAACCCCGGCCCTACAAAGTTGTTTGATTTGGAGATACCCTGAACCTGAAGCCGAACTGATTTTTTAAGCAACGGCGTAAGATAGATATTAGCGTTAAGTGCAGCAGAATCAGTTTTGTCATTGGTGTATTTGATATTTACATATTTGAATGTCCTTAAGCTCATAAGTCGGCTAAGGGTGTATTCATGATTAATTCTTCTGTAAATGCTATCGGTTCTAACGTTGATAACATCCGTAATGATTTCAGGTCTGAATGCATGTTGATTATCAATATAGCGAAAGCCGTTGATGAGTGTTGTGTCGCCTGTAGTTGCTAAGCTGTCATTGCCCAGAGAATAGTTTGGATAAACATTGATGCTTTTTATTTTATAGATACGTTTTGTTCGGACAGGCACGCCTTTTTCAAAAATTAAGTTCAGGTCTACGCCACGATCTCCTACGGTACTATCGGCTTCAAACAACAGATATCTGTCGTCAAAATAATAAAGACCATTATTCTCTGCTAATTCTTTTATTCGTTGTTGTTCACTTTCAAGTCGCTCAAGTCTGTATCGTTTTTTTTCTTTTAAAAGAGACTTTTCTTTTATGGTTTTAACAAATGGAAAATTGATTGTATCTAATATAGAGTAGCTAATATTTCTTAACCGGTAAGGTTGCTCAAGTGAAATATCATAGCGGATCTTGCTCTTCTTTCGCTTTGTTATAATTTCATAGCTTACGGTTGATCTGAAATATCCTTCGTTGTTCAATTGATTTTCAAGAATAGCTGATGTTTTATCGGGCGTGGCATCTGTTAATAAAACTGGCGGTCTTCCTAATTTAGTTTTAACGAAGAACCTGAATCCTTTTTGCTTTTTCAGTTCGCCAGCCACAAAATAAAACCATACGCCAGGTCGCGCACCAAGAAATGTTGCATTTGGTTTTGGTGTGATAAAAGTTTGTAAATCTTCTTTTATGCGTTTCTTACCTGGAATTTTGCCATGCGAATTAATTTTTAATTCAGCACCCGTGTAAAACGATTCATCTTCTTTGAGAAAGCGCGTACCACTGCAACCTGTAATAAATAACAAGAGCCCAAGAAGCCAGATAACATTCTTATTTGAGATCTGCACAAATACATATTGTTTATTTCTCCTTTGCATTGGATCTGAAAAGCTCGCGTAATGTGTTGTAATCTTTAATGTAGATTAATCCGGTGCCTGTTTCTGTTAAGCCTCCATCTATCATATCGAAATTGCTGTTTCGAAACCCCGTTACTCTTAATCTTCCATCACTTGTTAATTTATACTCTAATGCTAAATCGCCAATGTAATCTGATGCTGATGCATTGCCTTCATTTTTCTGACCTTCGATATCAACATTACCAGAGAGCTTTACTACCAGTCTATCATTGAAAAGATTTTTTGAAACGCCTAGTTGTAATTTTGTCTGACCTTGCGTTTCACTTCCTGTATAGGTGTTATAGGATTTAACGTCAACAACTAGTTTAACACCTTTCACGTTTTCAGAAAGACGATTCAATTGTTCTGATAGCAACCGACTAACACTTGCTCTGGCTGTATTACTTAAACCTGATCCTGATCTGCTTTCAAATGGATTATCTGAAATGAATCGCTTTAAGATCATCAATGCAAAAACCTGCTTGTTAAGATCTGATTCTCGTGTATTGATGTCCTGAAGTCTTGAGTAGATAGCTCCACCAAAAATATTGCGTTTGTTGTCTGGCATGTCTAATGCAAAACTTATTTGGGGTACCAGCAATTTTCCTTTGATCATTAAGTAAACTATGAAAGGCAATCGCTGACTATACGAATTGATTTCGCTCTGATTCGCTGTGTTAATCTGATTGTAAACGAGATCTAAAGGAGATGCTTCCAGATCATAGCGAGCTTTTAAATCCATTGTAGCATTTAAAGGATCGCCAGACCATACAATTGATCCACCTTTTTCAATTGTAAATTGTCGCTTGGCAAGATTGTGAAACGAGAAATTGTAAAAGCCTTTGGTGACTTCATAGCGACCTGAAAGATTTGTATTACCCGATCCATCCATGTCCAGAAGCAGTGTGGCATTTCCATTGACAGAAAGTTTGTCACCAGTCACAGGGTCTATTACAATATTCAAGGTTGATTTATCACGGAGTGTTATATCGGCCGTTAAATTCAGATTGAAAAATGAAACTTGTGTGGTATCATCAAGCTGAAGGCCAGCTATAAAAGGATCTTTGGTTTTGTTTTTACTGACAAACCTTACAATACCTTTCTGTTCCTGAACAGTTTTCTGATCTTCAGGAACTACATACGTCAAATCACTATCATTACTGAAACTGACGGACGCTTTAATGTTGGGCTCATTTGTATCACCTGTAATTTTTGCATCGCCACTTATTTTTACTAAGCCAAAGTATAAGTCGTTATCTTTTTTGGTGGTATTAAGAAGTTGAAATTCTTTAGCAATCATTCTAAGATTGAAAGAAAATGTTTTGTAATTCTGAGTGAGTACATCGCCCTTTATGGTTACTTCATTATTCTTAATGTCTTTGATTTTAAAATCATCAAACGTAATGCCGTCTTTGTGAAAGCTGATGGTTTCGTTGTCCAGTGTAAATGAATTATTCAAACGAGAAACAACAAAGCTTGAATTGTTGAAAGACAATTTTCCATTGATGGATGGCACACCTGTGTCGTTTGATACTTTCAACTCTCCCTTGGCAAGACCTTTTACATCTTTTAGTTGACCTAACGATAGTGGTTCCAGCAGTGCTAAATCAAAAGGGTTAAAGTGGAGATCCAGACTGTAAGATTGTTTTTTAGGATCAGTATTGTAAACTGCAGTAGCAACGATATTGGTTTCTTTACCGGATACGTTTAAATTCAAATCATATTTCCCAAGTGAGTAGTTGAGCTTGATAACGGCGTTACCCCATGGCTTGCCTAAAACTGCCAACGCATGGATATCAAGTTTTGAATTAAATTCTCCTTGTTTAAAGGCAGCCAATTTGAATTGTCCACTTAGTTCACCCGTGGCGGGAATTACCCCACTGAATATTTTAGTGAGATTGCTTAGCTGAAAGTTTTGAAATTGAAATAACAAAGACGAATCCCTGGCACTAATAAGCGATATTTTTTCATTGCCTTTGGATAAAGAAAAATTATTGGTCTTTATGAGTTTGTTTCCGAATTCAAAATAATTATCGTCCGGTGCATTCCATTTTTTATAGTTGAGCATGATTCTGTCAGGAATAAAATGAAACCGAAATCCATTTATGTTGCTTTGAATTTCTCCCGCCAGTGTATAACTCTTTTCATTCAGTGAATCTAAAATTGTTAAGGCTGTGCGAATAGAATCATTTGCTATTTTTCCGGTAATCCGTAAAGCGTGGAGATGGAGTGTATCCACCATAATGTTTTTAAGACTGAGTCTGTACTTCAGCGCATCCTTGTCTGATTTAATTCGGAAAGACAATGAGTCAATTCCAGTTGAAGCATATTTTAATCTTGCCAGGTCAACATCAACTATAAGTGTATTTTCTTTGCTGTCGAACTCACCTTCAATTTTTCCCGGAAGAATGGGTTGTAAATCGGGTAAAATAAAATCTGTGAGAAAATCATTGCTTTTAATAGATAGCGTAAACTTAAAGTTTTGTGGCGCTTCCAGGTTTGTTACGGTTGAATCATTCAGAGAGAAATATCGGTTGACATGTCTTTTCAGGATTTGAGGCAGCGTGAACAAATTAAACGTACCCGTGAAGTCACCGGAGATAATATCAGAACGAATGGCTACGGTGCTTTTATCTGTTTTTTGATTTATTGAGATATACAGAAGTGAGTCTGCCTGGTAAAGTGTTTTTCCGTTGAACACCGCAACATTTCGAATGCTGATTTTTCCATTCATCATTTCTTTAGTATTGGCAGCGATGGTAGCTATCAGTGTTGCCTTTGCTTTCAAAGGCCTGTCCGTTATGTGAAGCTCTTTAAAGTCAGCATTCCTTAGATTGATGTTGAGCTTATATACAGGAAGAGTATCATTTTTATAGGAGACTTCACCTTGAAGTGAAAAGTCAAGATTTTTATCTTCGAGCAGTGCTGTGCCGGAGAAGAAATAATTCTTGACATTGCCTTGTAATCTGAAATCATTGTACTCATAACTATTGTAATTGAATTTTGCTACCGTTACATCCACTGCAGCATTGAGATCTTTCATGGTTGTTCCAGAACCCTTTACAGACATTAGCAGATCAATTGCACCCATATTATCCTGTATAAGTACTCTTCCGATATTCAGATTCTTAGTTACAATTTGAGCATCGTATGATATTGGTGCTGTAAGATCCATCTTTCCATTTAACGTGATCATGCCATCACTACTCTCCATGGATGCAACTGCTACAGGTTCTTTAAAGGTGCCGTGTATATTGCCTTTCAGTGTAATCCAATCTGGAGTGTTTATGGATGAAGGAATTAAAGTGGATGGCAAGAGGGATTTTAAATCCTTTTGTGTAGTGTATAATTGATTTAAGGTTAAGTCCATCCTGGTACGATCAGTATCAGGTAAGCCCTGCATCTTTCCCTGAATGTCTATGGTTGTACTATCCAGAAGTTGCAAATGCATAGTGGAGATGGAGAGGTCATTTATTTTTCCATTCAGCTTTGTATCAATAGTAACCGTTGCATGTTTGGGGATCTGAATCGGTAAGCTATCCATAACAGATGACGGTACGAAATACGAAACATCACTGTATGCTATCTTTGACTTAGCCATATTAAGAGCCACTTCAATTTTTCCATAATCAATAGGGCTTGTGGTAAATTGCTCTAGCGAGGTTTTAGCATTAAGGGCAAGCTGGGAATTATTAGTGATACAATTAAAATGATTTAAACTCAATGTATTATTAGCGAGTATGAAAGCACTATTGAGAGATTGAATATTTAATCCGCACCTTTCACGTAAAGAAAGATTGTGAAGATCAGCTTTCAGATCATTTCCATCGATTAGTATATCGTTCACAGTAGACTGTAATTCAAAAACCCAAAGACGATTAAAATCAAATGGCTGATTTGATTTAGGAGAATTGAAATCATAATACTGCATGCCATCATCTGATAAATTAAGCTCTTGGAGTTTAATTTTCCATCTCGAATCCGCACTTTCATCAGAACTCTTTTGAGTGGCAGTGTCTTTCTTTAAATCAGTTTTTGTTTGTTGATAGGATACAAATGAATTAGTGAGATCGGCTTTGGACAAATCAATCAGGTAATGTTTTAAATCGATATGATTTGATGTTACCTTAAGATCGCCAACGTTGGTAACGATTTTTTGCCCATCTTCTTCATGAGTATAATTAAATGATACATTTTCGAGATGCAGGGAATTGAAATCGATATCAATTGGAATTGAGTCGTTCTCTGAAGTATTGGGTTTAACATTGCTTGCAACAGTTCCTTTCGATTGGTCCAAATGAGCTTTTGTATTTCGTATTTCTAATGATGAAATCTTATAGCGTGATTTATCTATATCAAATTCATCCATGCCCAGTTTTAGATCACCAAGATTAATACTGAAGTCATTTCCTTCGTACTGATCTTTATAAAGCAAGCGAATCTCAGAAAGTTTGATTTCATTGACAGCAAACTTCCATGGAGAAGATGATTGAGATGTGTCGGTTGGCTTTGACTCTTCTGTAAATGATTGAATAATATAATCGAAATTAAAGGTGTTATCTTTTTTGGTTCTGTTAATGTTGGCTACAGCATAGTGAAGCTCCGCAGAATTTAATTGAATTTCATGGTTGGTAAGCTTCCACAGATCGGTGTCAATGGATAGTTTTTTAATGAAAAGTAACGTATCAGTTGTTTGATCCTCCAAAAAAAGATCTTCAACTACAATACTTTTTGGAAATGCAATGTAAATTCTTTTGAGGCTTACTTCCGTTCCAATTTTTTTCTCTAAGAATGATATTGCCCTCTGGGTAATCAGGTTTTGAATGTAAGGTGTTCTTATTAGTAAAACTGCAAGACAGAATATAAACAGAAGAGAAAGAATAATCCACTTAAGTGCTTTTAACACTTTTAATAAATATTTTTTGGACACGGTTGTCATTTAGTAACAAGGTCGCGAAGATAGAGGTTTCGAAGAAAATACCTTAATCAATGAAGCTAAAAGCAAAGCCTTAAATTATGTCTGTAGTTTACGCTTTGCCCCAGCTTCATTGATCGGGTAATTAAGATTTTCTTTTATTGACAACAAGGACAATTACACCCAGAGCCATCAATACCGCTCCGGTAATGGGTGACCAATAGACTGGAGTTTTTTCTTCTCTGTTTATTTCAACAGGCCCCAGATCTACTACTTTCTTTTTCGTTACAAAAGTAAAACCAGTGAAAATGGTCATGATAATACCTACTGCGAGTAAAACTATTCCTAGATTTTTCATTGTCTTTATATTTAACAGACAACTTGCAATTAATCAGCCAATTTAAATCGCTGAGCAAAAAGGTAATTTTAAGTAGATGGTGGGAATAAATTTCCACACATTAATCAGAAACACATCCCCAATGCTGTACGATGCGATGCCCTATACAGCAAAGAAGCTGATTATGAATCATGGCATAGAAATTTGTTAGGTCAAACTGAACAAACTATCATAACCATGGCAAAGTATTCGAAGAAAGCGCAACAAACTGTTGCACGGGCTATGAAGAAAATGAAAAAGCACACCTTAAAATCCAGTAGTGGTGAGTTGGTTACAAATCCAAAACAAGCTATTGCTATTGGAATTTCTGAGGCCAAAGAAAAAGGCTATAAAGTTCCAGCCCGTAAGACACCAGACAAAAAAACGAAATAAGTTATAATCTGAAATTTTATAATTACCTCAATGAAAGTTAAACACTCACACGAAATAACAGATATGGAAGCTGAAGTTCCTTTTTATCAAAAATTGAGTTACAATTTAGTTTCATTAGCAATTATATGTCTGGCTTTAATCTTTGCAAATGATATCATTTTGCCAATTCTGTTTTCTATTCTGTTGGCCAATTTAATTTTACCACTTACAAACTATCTTGTTTCTAAGAAGTTTAACAGATTTCTATCCATTTTCTTACCTGTTTTACTGGCCATTGCACTAACGCTTGGGGTTATTTATTTCTTATCTAACCAGATCATGCATTTTATGAATGATGTACCAGTACTAAAGGACAGGATAAATGAGGTTAGTTTATCGTTTCAAAAATGGTTCAGAGAAAACACGCACATGACTATTAGAAAACAGAATCAATACATTAATGATACTGTTGACAATTTAAAAGACAATGTACCTGAACTTGTAGGACTTACTGTTGTATCAATTACTGGAATTCTAGCCTATGTGGTACTCTTACCTGTAATGACTTTTTTAATACTTTTCTATAGACATAATATCAAGTCATTTTTGATAAGTGTGTTTAAGAATGGCTCGGAGGATAAAGTCAGAGAAGTTTTAAATGAGTCGACCAGAATTGCTCAATACTATCTTATTGGCTTAATGATAGAGACAACTTTGGTATTTTCATTCAATTGTGCAGGCTTCCTTATTCTGGGAATCAAGTATGCAGTTTTTCTGGCCTTGCTGGGTGCGTTGCTAAACCTCATTCCTTATGTTGGAATCTTTATTGCAAATATTTTATGCATGTTAATTACACTGGTGAGCTCAGATGATGTGAGTAATGTTTTGTGGGTAGGACTAATACTGGCAACAGTTCAGTTTCTTGATAATCATTTTGGTATGCCATTAATTGTTGGAAACAAAGTTCGTATCAATGCACTGGCAACGCTTACCGGAATTTTAATAGGCGGTGCATTATGTGGAGTGCCTGGAATGTTTTTAGCTATACCTGCTTTGGCTGTATTGAAAGTTATTTTTGATAAGGTGCCAGATCTGCAACCATGGGGTGCACTGCTTGGTGATAATGGAGACAATACTGAAGTAAAATTGAAAAAAGTTTCGAAGAAGAATGAATAATCATAAACAATAAAAAAACAATTATATGAATACTACAACAAAAGTAATTTTAGGATTAACAGCTGCTGCCGCGGCTGGTGCTGCCATCGGACTACTATTGGCACCTGAAAAAGGATCGGATCTAAGAAAGAAGATAAAAGACGGTGCTAAGAATTTGATGAATGATTTCTCAACACTTCTTGCAACTGGAAAAGACCTGGTAAATGATTTGCAAGACACTTTGCTAGAAAGAAATGACGATACAAGAGAATTGATTGAGTCAGAGAATAATATTTCTAAAAATTAAATTTATGGAAGAGGCAAGAAATAGTGCTGAGAAGCTGGTTGATGACACAGCTGAGTTTATTCATTCCTATCGTGACCTCGCCGTTATTCGTATTGTAGAGTATGGATCACAAGGAGTTTCAATTGGTATTATGGGAATACTCTCCTTGTTTGTGGCAGGCTTTGTTTTGCTATTTACAGGATTGGGTTCTGCCTGGTGGCTTGGCGAATATCTACAAGATATGAAGGCAGGTTTTTTCATCATCGGCGGATTGTATACATTAATTCTTGCTATTCTTTTACTGACCTTGAAAAGAGTATGGCTGCCACTTGTAAGAAACATCATTATAAGAAAAATCTATGACCAGGATTAATAATTACAATGAGCTTGTAGCTGAGCGAATAAGAATAGAAGGTGAAATTAAAAGGAGTAAAGCAGCAATAGCAGAAGGAATTCACGAGATCAAAGTGAAATTTGAACCGTTTCTTTACCTTCTTCCTGTTCTTAGTGTTTTTAAATCGAAACCATCTATACTGAAAGTTGTTGCAACGCTGGCGCTAAATACTCTGGCAAGTAAAAATCTATTGTCGAAGTCAACCTGGCTCACGCGATTTATTATACCTATTGTAAAAAAGATTATATAACATGATCTTAAAATCAAAGCCCCTCATCTGAGTTACATACACTCAGACGAGGGGCTTAGACTTTATAAGACTATTTACCTAAAGCCCTTTACCAGTAGCCGCCCAGTAAATTCCACCATACAAGTGATCCAAAAAAGTTTGATCACTATATGTTAATGGTATGTGTCCTAGTGCTGTGTAGAAAGAGCGTCCGCCATCATAATTGTGATACCATGAAATAGGATGGAAGTTTCCCATGCCTTTACCTTCTTTTTCTCCCCACTTTGCATAAGGTGCGTAACTTTTTTCATCAACAGAAACGAGGAAGTGTAAATCATCAGCTTTACGATCACTGAATTCATACCACTCGTCAGTCCATAAAAGTTTTTTTGGAAAGCGCTCCATACCAGGGAAATTACTGTCTTCTACTTTAAGATAAGCAGTCTGTTGTGCAGGATGTATTTTAAACATCATACCAACCATTTTGGTATACCATGCCCAGTCATATTCAGTGTCAGATGCGGCGTGAATACCAACAAATCCTTTTCCTGATTTTATAAATTTTTCAAACGCTGCTTGCTGCTCTTCATTTAGAATGTTGCCTGTAGTATTGAGGAATATAACAGCACCATAACTTTCCAATGCTTTATCATTAAAAACAGAAGCATTCTCCTGCCAGTCAACGGTGAAAGCATGACGCAGTGCTAACTGACGAATAGCCGTGACTCCTTCGTGAATAGATTCATGGTGCCAGCCATCAGTCTTTGTAAATAAAAGCACTTTAAACTGCTGTGCGAATGAGATAGTAGTGACCAACAGAAAGATTGTCAGCGCTGCAATTGTTTTTAAACGGATAAGTTTCATAGGTGAATGGTTTGTATCATGAGACAATATACACATTGATGTTTATTTTAAGCTTACTAATAAATTAACGGTAGCCTGAGCAGGAAGAGTGGTTATATCATCAATACTATTATCGATTCTTCTACCACACGCGTAATTAAAAACAGGTGTTAATTCTCTTTTTATTATCTTGAAAAGTTAAACATTCAAACCATGTATCAATATCAAAAAGTAAGTTCACAAGAGGCATTACAGCTTATTCAATTTGCCGTTAAACAAACAGAGAATTATAGCAGGCCTATTGCCATTGCTATTAGTGGTCCTGAAGGTGAATTGATCGGATTTCTTCGGATGGATGGAACAAGTCCTGCAGCTTCACGAATAGCACAGAACAAAGCATACACCTCAGCTATTGATCGTACAGAAACAATGAAGATGGGTGTTCGGATGCGTGGTACTGACAATCCTGCTTTTTGGGGAGATGAACGTGTAACCGGATTTGGTGGCGGTGTACCTATTATTCAAAACAACACTGTGATCGGTGCCATTGGCATCAGCGGATTACCCGAAGCAGATGACGAACGTGTTGCCAAAGATGCTGTTAAAGAAGTTTTTGGTTATTGAAAGGTAATCAGCAACTATACTGATTTTGCGAGGAACGTTTTGATCAGCGAAGCTATTTCAGAATGAAATTCCTCCAACGCAAAATGCCCGGTGTTGAACAAATGTATTTCAGGATTCTTTAAATCTTTTTTATACGCTAATGCGCCAGCTTCTGTGAAGAGCGCATCATTTTTTCCCCAGGTAATAAGGGTTGGTGGTTGCGTTTCACGAAGATATTTCTGCCATACCGGATAGAGCGTAATGTTATGACGATAATCGTAAAGCAGATCAAGTTGAATCTCCACATTGCCTGGCCTGTTTAGAAAATACTGATCGTAGTGATAAGCATCAGGGCTAATCTTTTCAGGATTCTCAACACCGTCCAGATATTGTAATTTTGTTCCTTCCAGTGTCAGTATGCCTCGCATAGCTTTCTCAGTCTCTTCATTTTTGTTGGCCCAATAGTTTTGTCCATCCTGGATGGCTGGTCCGAGCCCTTCAACATAAGCATTGGCATTTTGAATTAAGAGAGCTTGTATTAATTCGGGTCTTCTTACTGCTATTCTATAGCCAACGGGTGAGCCATAGTCTTGCATGTAAAGACTAAACTTTTTTAGTCCAATGGCATCGATAAACTTTTCAATTGTTACGGAAAGATTGTCGAACGTGTAGTTATATGCTGTGCGGGCCGGCATCTCGCTATTTCCAAAGCCAGGATAGTCAGGTGCAATTAAGTGGTACTGATCCGAAAGCTCATCAATCAGATTTCGATACATGTGAGAAGAAGAGGGAAAGCCATGAAGTAAAAGTATAGTTGGCTTAGAAGCATCACCAGCCTCGCGGTAAAATATGGTAATGTCATCAATCGCAACTGATTTGTAGTACACGTTGGTTTTCATAAGGCAATGAGTAAGGAATACTATGGTTGTAATAGTATTCCTGAATGAGTAAATGATAAAATTGATTGCAAAGAATTAATACGCTACTGTAAAGCGCTTGCGAATAAATTTCTTATTCTCTAATTCATCCATAAAAGCAATTGCTAAATCTTCTACGGAAATTTTGCACTCCTTGGCATCATTGAATACAGGTTGATCCGTACCGATTCTGTATTTGCCTGTTCTTCCATCTGTTATTCCGGGATGCATTAAAATAGCAGGGCTTAAAAATGTCCACTCAAGATCTTCTTCCTTCCGTAATATGTTCAGATAATCGCGAGCTGCCAGTGCTCCTTGTTTGTATTCAGCGGGAAATTGTGGAGTATCAACCAACTGTACACCGGGAGCAATTTCAAGACTGCCAGCTCCGCCTACAACTAATAATCTTTTTACACCGGCATTTTTTGTTGCTTGTTGAATAGACTTCGAACCCTTTAAAAAATCGTCGTATATATTGGGGTTAGTCCAGCCTGAGTTAAAGGTATTGAGAACAGCATCATGTCCTGGAAGAAGAGCAGTAAGTTCTTTTTCATTGTATACATCACCTTTCTTCACAGTTAAATTTTCATGTTTCACTTTTATGCCTTCCGGGTGGCGTACAATGGCGGTTACATGATGCCCACGTTCCAATGCCTCTGTCAGAAAATGTGATCCTACAAATCCTGATGCTCCGATTAATGCTACTTTCATAATTTTGTTAATGTTTAAGTGTTTGTGTTTATTGTAATAAAATTTGTTACAGTTTAGTTCAAAAAAAATTAATTAAATTTTTTACTGAAATCGGCGAGTGTTGTTTTGCTTAATTTTTTGATCATGGCATCTTCAACCTCATTGGATAAATTATTGAGATGCTCATCAATTTGTTTGCCCACAATACATTTGGGATTAGGCTTATTTTTATTCTGGCCTAATATAGAGTTCTGTCTCACGGCTTCGTAAACATCAGAAAGAAGTATCTCTTTGGCAGGACGGGCCAGATAGCTGCCACCGGATTTTCCTTCTTTGCTCGCTACCAAACCATGTTTACGCAGATTTATGATCTCCTTTCTAACCAGTACTGGATTAATGTTGATGCTACCAGCCAGATAATCAGAAGATAACACTTCGTTAGGAGATTTCTCCAACAAGGTGAGTATGTGCATGGAAATTGAAAATCTTCCGTTGTTCATACTGTAATTTTAATTATTACAGTACAAATGTACACAATATTTTTAATTCCAAAGAAAAATGGAGATTTATCATTTAAGCACAAATAGCCTGACATCCGGCTGCTGCATGTTGAAAAAGCCATAGCCGCCCTGAACATTCGTTGGATAGTTAAAGGGCTCTGTGGCAAAAGAAATTACACTAAACCTGTTATCAATTCTTTTTTGAACATAGTTATAATAATCTTCACTGATGTTGGTGAGGGAAACTGCTACGGTATCATTAACGGAGTAATGCTGGAAGAAAACTTTGAATTCTTCCTGAAAAGTAGCTTCATTAAATTCCTCATCACTTACAACATGGGTAAAAAGCCTTGGGTTGAGCAGAGAACTTAACGTCTCGGTTGCTGAGATTTGCTGAACATTTACCATATAGAAATTTTTACCTGGTGGATCTTTCAGGCTGTAATTAATAACTGCTAACGTATCATATTCATTTTCATATAAGGTTGCACTCACCGTTTCGAAATTGATGGTAGCTTGTGCTTGTGTTGTTGAAGTCACTACACCAACTGTCGGACTGTTAACGTTCAGTTTATAATTGTGTCCTGCCAGTATCGGAGTATCAGCATTGCCATACAATCCATTTCCTAAATACGTTAAGGTGTCTAATTCTCCATCATGTTCTACGGTAACAAGCGCATCAGAAACCACTATCTGGGCAAGCAGAGTCTGAAGGTCTGAATTCTTTCCAGCATCCAGTGCGCCAACACTCTTGGTAAGCAATACTACAATGGATTGATCAGGAACAGTCTGTGTTGATACTACAATGTGCGGCGTGAGTGTTGGGATATTTTTTACAGGTAATGGATCAGGTGTGCACGCTATAACTACCAATGCTATGGAAGCAGTAATGAAGTATGTTATAATTTTCGGTATAGTTTTCATCTTTCTAAAACTTAAATCCATAACTCACAAAGGGCAACAGACCAAACAATCCAGGCTGCACGTATTGATATGAACCATCGTTTTTAGGTTCAATAAAAATACCGATGGGTGCCGCTCTGTTGTAAACATTATATACACCCACAAACCATTCACCTTGAAAATATTTATGAGCTTTCTGTCGATACTTTAATCCGAGATCAAGGCGATGTGTATCAGAAAGTTTAACTGAATTGGTTTGTGCATAAACCGGTACAAGATTAAATCCACCAAGCGATGGAGCAGGCACTATATATTGTCCTATGATTGGTGTAAATCTTGAGCCTGAAATAAACTCCCATACAGCAGATAAGGATATGCATTTGTTAAGCTGATAGTTGAGCACCAATGCACCATTGTGTCTGCGATCATAGCGAGAGAAATACCAGTTGTCATTATTTATTTCATTGAACTTACGTTGCGACCAGGATAAAGTATAGCTGATCCATCCGGTAAGTTTTCCTGCTTCTTTCTTGATCAACACTTCTGTACCATACGCGCGGCCTTCACCCTGAATAAGCTGTGATTCAAAATTATTATTAAGAAAAAGATTGGTGCCTTCGCGATAGCCCACGAGTTTGTCAAGATGTTTATAATACCCTTCAACACTGATGTAGAGATTTGATTTAGGAATAGTATGCTGTAAGGCTACTGAATATTGATTGGAAGTTTGAGGCTGTACAGTTTTAGTAACAGGATACCAGATGTCTGTAGGAAAAGAAACAGCTGCACTTGAAACACGATGTAAGTATTGTGCCATGCGTGAGTAGCTTGCCTTTACAGTGGTACGATCGTTAACGGTATAACGCAGGGCGAGACGTGGCTCTGGATTAACATATGTTTTTCCTGATACTATTCCTGATGACATTCTTAGTCCGGCACTCCATCGTAATCGCTCTGTAGCATTTCCATCAGCCTGAACAAAGGCAGAAGCTTCTATACAATTTTGTGATTGAGTTGAACTACTCTCCAGTAACTGTGAGAGCTCGCCAGAAGTAGAAATAATATTAGGGCTTACGGCATGATTTGTAAATTCAATACCTCCCTTAAAAGACAAACCCTGAAGTGAATCAGATGATAATACAAGTTTGCCACCAAGATCCTGAATGTTTGATTTGACAAACAACTGACTGTCTTCAAATTTATTAAAGATGCTATAACGAAATACGGATCGGACTAATGTCAACGTAGAACTCCATTCATTATTTAATTTTCTTCTCCAACGAAGCGATTGCGTGCTGTTTCCAATATCAGATTTGCTGACAACATTACCCTGTCTTCTGCGATTTGACAGACCATTGAAATCAAGAATATCTTCTCCGGCATATGTTGATAGTTCAACCTGATCTCTTGCTGTTGGATGATAATTTACTTTTACATTCAGGTCATAAAAATAATAGGGTAATTCCTGGTGAGCCAGTTTCATAACCTGATCGATGTAAGTTCTTCTGCCTGCTACCCAAATGGTGAGTTTATCTTTTATTAGGGGCTGCTCAATTTTGAGACGCGAGGCCAGTAGGCCGATATTACCTTGTACATGTGTTTTATCAGGAAATGTTGATTTGGTACGAACATCTAATATCGAAGAGAGTCTACCTCCATACTCTGCAGG
The DNA here is from genome assembly GCA_035493595.1 of Cyclobacteriaceae bacterium. Classification (GTDB taxonomy): domain Bacteria; phylum Bacteroidota; class Bacteroidia; order Cytophagales; family Cyclobacteriaceae; genus DATCRE01. Next base: position 41,694 of record DATJHZ010000105.1, read on the forward strand.
AAAAGCACCGCTCATATATTCAACACCATCTAAAATATCAGGATTGAAAACGGAGAGGAATCCAAGTAAATGACCTGTGTTGTAAACAGGCGCGCCGTCAAGCAATACTAAATTCTGATCGGCAGCACCACCTCGTACAAACAAGTCAGTACTTCCTTCTACACCTTTTGAGGTGCCCGGTAACAATTGAATTACTTTTAACAAATCTGCTTCGCCACCCAATACAGGTATTGAATTAATTTCTTTTCCTGTAAGTGTGACTGAGCTCATGCGTGTAGTGTGAAGCTGATCTGATTGCAAAAAAGCTTTAGAAGTAACAACAACTTCTTTAAGTTGATCTACACTGGGCTGTAGTGTAATTATCAGTGTGGTATCTTTTTGCAGAAAGAATGTTGAGTAGAAATGCTGAAAGCCGGTATACGATATGCTCAGTCTTACTTTGCCTTCTTTAGTTGTGAACGAGAAGGTTCCATCTTTTTCAGTAGCAACCTGAAGTTTCCCGGGCATAATGGTAACGTAGGCTTGCGGCATTCGCTCTCCTTCATTATCCTTTACTATTCCTTTTATTTCCAGGGTTTGCGCCACTCCCGGAAGAGAAGAGAATATTAAGATCGTGAAGAAGTAGAGCTGTTTCACAAATAATTGATATTTAGGATAACGAACGCAAAGAAGGCGGCGTACAAATGCTATATGATTAATATACGCAGCCTATAACGAACAGACAATTCATTTCTTAAATATGTTCCCTAAGGAAGCCGAAGCTTTTACTTCTCAAATTGACCTTTGATGGAATTGAAGTTGGCATCATCGAAACAAACAAAAATTGCCTTTTCAATTTTATCAGAATGCGACAGAAATTCTGAAACTGTTTCAATTGCAATCTTAGCTGCTTCATTTACAGGATACCTGTAGATGCCTGTGCTGATGCAGGGAAAAGCGATGGTTTGGCAGTTATTGTCGATGGCAAGTTGTAAAGAGTTCTTATAACAATTAGCGAGTTTTTGTGCTTCATTTTTCTGACCTCCATTCCATACGGGTCCAACGGTGTGGATCACAAATTTAGCATTCAGATTTCCAGCCGTGGTAATAACAGCTTCACCAACTTTGCAACCACCTTGTCGTGCAATGATTTTTCTGCAGTCTTCTAAAATGGCTGGCCCTCCGGCTCTATGGATTGCGCCATCAACTCCACCACCACCCAACAGAGAAGTGTTTGCAGCATTTACAATGGCATCAACTTCAATTAGGGTGATGTCACCCTTTCTGACTTCTATTTTCGTTTTGATATTCATTTCCATTTGCCTTGTGAAATACTTTTCAGGCTGTAGCTCTTTCGCGATTTAATCCAACGCCTGGAGATTCTATTCCCAAAATGAACCTGATTGATTATAAGACCACTCTAAAATTAACTTTAAATGCGGGTTTTGTAAATGGTTTAGTGTTTGACAGTGATCTATAAAATTAATTATTATGAATACAATAGCATTAAAACACTGGGGTATGAATAATGAAGTTGGAAAGAAAAATCTGGAGCAATTGAGCTCGTTAGAAAACAGGAAAAGAGTAATTATCTTCTCTATTCTTGGAGCCGTTACAATCGCACTTGCTTTTGCATTAGCATTCTACAGTTTGTTTATCCGCGAACTTGAGGCTATCGTGAATTAAAATTTGTGTGTGATCAGGCTGGCTCTTATCATTTCACAACGCCAATAATTACACCAAAATTGCCATCAAGTTGTTTCCAGTTTTCTTTAGGTAGATATGTTCTGGAAACAAAACCGTCAAGGTACAATGCATTCGCGCAATTCATCTTTTTGAAGAACATTGCAAAGTCGTAAAAATTTACTTCTTCTTTAGACATTGCAAAGATTACCTTGCCATCTGGCAGGATGCCAACACCATTTCTGATATTAAGATTTTTAGAGCCTTCCTTAAAAGCCGGATGAATCTTTCCATTTATTAATAACATGGGTCCAGATTGTGTTGCAAATTTTACTTGCCCATGATCTGTAAAGTCAGTTGTATTGCAGACAATTGCCTCATTGTTTTTTGTTAGATAAAACACGCCGTTTGGTTTCATGTAAAAATTGCCGACTCCGGATAATGTATCCAATGGTGAATAAGCTGCACCATTTTCAATGAACAGTCCTTGCGGTGAATTGTCTTTAAGATACATT
>DATJHZ010000106.1:0-45757 GCA_035493595.1 Cyclobacteriaceae bacterium
CTCTGCTACTAGTGTAACGGGTAAATCGCCAAGCCATTGCTCAAGTCGTTCCCCGCCTCGGCCACTAATTATAATCACTTTATTTTTTAAGTCGCTGGCAAGATTTATAAGCAATGATCGGATGAGTGCAGAAGGCGCAGCTTGGCCTGGATGATTTTGAATAGGTACAAGGGTGCCATCATAATCAAAAAAAAATATTCGATTTTCTGATTTTAAATAATGCAAAAACAGGCTGTCTTCATAATTACTGATATTTTCCATGTCATTCAGAGATTATTAAATTAAATTTCTACTAGGTTGCTCATAAGTTTTTGCATAAACTCAGTTACCCATTGATTTACTGTGTGCTGTCTTAAATGATTTTGCATTTTACTTATTCTGTTACGTTGCTCCTCAATAGGCTGTGTTATAGCCTGTAAAATGGAACTGGCAATTTCATGACGATCATTTGGATTGACCATTATTGCTTCATGTAGCTCATTAGCACATCCGGCGGTTTCACTTAAGATTAAGACACCACTTGAGTCCGTTCTACTGGCAACATATTCTTTTGCGACCAGATTCATGCCATCACGCACAGGTGTTATGAGCGCAATGTCAGATGCGCTATAAAGGGCAACCAGTTTTCTCAATTCAATAGAACGATATTGATAGATGATGGGTGTCCACGTGAGAGAGCCGTGTAAACCGTTAATGCGGCTTATTAAAGTTTCAACTTCTCTTTTATTTTCACGGTATTTCAAAATACCATCCCGTGACGGAACAAGAAGCAGAATGTAGTTTACTTGTTCTTTGTACTTTGGATTTTGCTGTAAAAACAATTCAAAACTCTCCAGTCTGTTGATAATAGCTTTCGTATAGTCCAGCCGGTCAACAGATAGAATTAATTTATTGTTGTTAAATCTATTCTTAATTTTTTTAACCTCGCGCTTAACTACGGATAGCGAGCTTACATTCTGAAATTTATCAAAGTCAATGCTAATGGGAAAACTCCTTACAAGAGTTTCTCTTTGATTAAGACATATACAATCACTATTTTCTTGACTGCCCTCAATCATGTGTTGCACTGAATCTCTGAAATGACTGGCATAATCGTCTGTGTGAAAGCCAGCAACATTGGCGCCAAGGAGGCCGTGAAGAATTCCGATGCGCCATGTTTTGGGAAGTATTCTGAATAACTCAAACGAAGGAAATGGAATGTGAAGAAAAAATCCAATGACGGCATTGGGTAAAGCTTTACGCAGCATTTCTGGCAGCAGCATAAAATGATAATCATGAATCCAGATTGTATCCCCAGGTGTATAGAGGTCAACAATTTTATCGCACATGATTTGATTCGCGTTGTAGTAGGCATCATAAAAATGCTCTTCGTAGATTACATACGAAGGAAAATAATGAAACAATGGCCACAATACTGAATTACAAAATCCATTATAAAACAGATCACTGTCGCGTCCTTCAATAAATGTAGGGTGAAGGGTAAAATTGTTGTCTTGCAAAAAATTATTGGACGATACTCGCTCAAAAGTTCGCTTACTAATATCGCTTACACCTACCCAATGAAAGGATTCAAAGTTTCCTTCATTCGCTTTTTCTTTTTCAAAGTAAGAGTGAAGTGCGGTGGCGAGTCCACCTGTACTTGGGATAACCTTAAGTTTTCCTTCCGTTACCGTAAAACGATAAGGTAATCGGTAAGACACTATGATTAATTTACCTTGCATAGTTTGAAATTGAAAACGATTATGCAAATAACACGAGCTGAACGTTGAGATAATTTGACAAAAGTCAAATTGGCTAATATTTACACGAACGGAAAAAATTAATTCTCTTAGGTTAATCTATCTACCTAAATTTGACTTTAGTCAAATACACGCCTTAAAAATTATTCTATGTTGCAGGATTATTTTATGAAAATATCGCGATACCATTTTAAAGGCATACCTATTTTAAAATCTCTTCCATCAGATGAAGTGAAGTTGATTTATGCCACTAGTAAAGAAAGAAAAGTGAAAACCAACTTTGAACTCTTTAAAGAGGGTACATTCCCTAAGCGGGTTTATATATTGATGAAAGGTAAGGTGAAAATTTACCAGACTACCGCTGAAGGTAATGAACAAATTGTATACATCTATGAACCGGGAGACATATTTGGATATAGACCCATTTTATGTAATGAGAAACATCCGGTATCAGCAATGTCTTTGGAAGATTGTATACTGCGGTTCATGCCGCGTAGCCAGTTTGAAAATTTGCTGGACAGGTCACCCTCTCTTTCTCGTATTCTGCTAAAAAATCTAAGCTCGGAGTTTTCTGTGTGGATAAATTTTATCACATCGTATGCGCAGTATTCCGTGAAAGAACGATTAGCATTATGTCTGCTAATTCTGGCTGAAAAATACAAGAAATCTAAAAGCAGTGTTAATTCTGAAATTAATCTTACTCGAAAGGACCTGGCTTCCTTTTCCGGTACCTCTATTGAAACAATAGCCAGAATGTTAACGAAATGGAAGAATGAAAAAATAATTATCACTCGCGGAAGAAAGATAATTATCAAAGATGTGATTCAGCTATCAGAGTTAATTGATTAGGCAAATAATTTAAGAACATGCACAAGTATAATATTGGAATCATAGGTAACTGTTCATACTTAGCCTACATTGATATGGATGGTAATGTTGTGTGGGCATGCTTGCCAAGATTTGATAGTACTTTTCTTTTTGGAAGCATCTTGGATAAAAGCAAAGGAGGCAGTTTTTATGTTAGGCCATCTGTTGAAAAATATAGTGCCAAACAATATTATTTAGAGAATACTAACATTCTTAGTACAGAGTTCAGCAGTGCAGATGGGAAATTTAGAGTAATTGATTTTGCACCACGTTTCCAACAAAATGATCGTTACTTTAAGCCAACGATGCTTATCAGAAAAATTGAGCCTTTAACGGGTCGTCCATCTATAAAAGTTAAGTGCAAGCCTGTAGGAGCGTATGGCGAAGTTGAGTCAACGATGGTTGCGGGCAGTAATCATTTAAGGTTTTTAAATTTAGAATCACAGGCACGACTTACTACAAATATGCCCTTATCCGTTATTCAGGAGACTTCACCATTTGTTCTCTCAGAAACTCTTTATTTAATTTTTACTTATGGCTTACCGTTAGAAGGCTCCATTGAGGAAACAGCTGAGTCATTTCTCAAAAAGACGTCAGCATACTGGCATGAATGGGTAAAGTCCACATCAATACCCAATACGTATCAGAAAGAGATATTGCGATCCGCTATGGTTTTGAAACTTCATCAATACGAAGATACCGGAGGAATTATTGCATCAGGTAGTACAAGTCTGCCTGAGCATCCTGGAAGTGGAAGAAATTGGGATTACCGTTACTGCTGGATACGCGATGCTTTTTATACATTAAGAGCGTTGAATAGTTTAGGACACTTTGAGGAGTTGGAAAAATATTTTCATTACATCGAAAATATTATCAATCAGGAGTCTGAACGAATACAACCGTTGTACTCCATACTTGGAGAAAAGATAATAATAGAAAAGGAATTAAACTTAGAAGGTTACCAGGGAAACAAACCCGTTCGCGTTGGTAATGAAGCCTATACTCATATACAAAACGACGTATACGGACAGGTTCTTGTAAGTCTGCAACCACTGTACACCGACCAGCGACTTATTACTAAAACGAGAAGCAAATCATTAAACCTGATTCATTTTCTTCTGGATAGGATTTCTGCCACCATGGATCAACCCGATGCAGGATTATGGGAGTTCAGAAATTTGCAGCAATTGCACTGTTACACATTTTTGTTCCATTGGGCAGGGAGTAGAGCTGCCGCTAAGATAGGGAAGGAGTTTGGTGATGCATTGCTTGAGAGTAAGGCAATTCAAATTGAATTGCGTGCCAGCGCGATGATTGAGAGATGTTTTGACGTGAAGCGTGGTGTATATACGCAGGCGATAGACTCTTCCAACTTGGATGCAAGCTGTCTTCAGCTTATTACGATGAACTATCTTGATCCACATAGCGAAAGAGCAAAGAAGCATTTAGAAGTATTAGAGCGTGAGCTAATGACAGATAAGAAATTATTTTACAGGTACAAACATGCCGATGATTTTGGTAAGCCTGAGTCTACATTTTTTGTATGCGCCTTCTGGCATGCTGAGGCTTTGGCTTGTGTTGGGCGAGTTCAGGAAGCAAGCGACGCACTTGATCATCTCGTTAAATTCTCTAATCATTTAGGAATATTTAGCGAAGATGTTGGTAATGATGGCAGTCAATGGGGTAATTTTCCTCAAACATATAGTCACGTTGGGTTGATGAACACAGCATTTAGAATAGCACGGAAATTAGATATACCAATGTTTTTTTAGTTTGAACAATAGAGCCCTCAATTCTTCATGCCGCGTGAGGAACCAGTGTCAATTAATTGGAGAAGATAATGGAGTATTTTGAATCATGGACTGATATCTTGTTTACATGGTCTTTGTCACATGGGCTAAAAATAATTATAATAGTAACTGGCGCTTACTTTGTTCAAAAAGTCGTTGGTAAATTTATTGAGAGGGCAGTTAGAATAGCCATTGCAGCAGATCCACATTTGCCAAAAGAGGCCAAAAAGAAGAGAGAAGATACACTCATCCGAATTTTTTCTGCATCCTTAAAAATTTCCGTTCTTACCATGGCCGTGTTAATGATATTGCAAGAGCTTGGCGTGATGATTGGCCCAATATTGGCAGGTGCCGGTATTGTTGGGTTGGCATTTGGTTTTGGCGGACAATATCTCATTCGTGATATTATCTCCGGACTTTTCATTATTCTTGAAAATCAATATAGGATAGGAGATGTTGTTTCTTTCGATAACACATCTGGTTTGGTAGAAGATATTAGTTTACGAATGACAACATTACGAGATATGGATGGAACGGTTCATCACGTACCACATGGTGAGATCAAAAAAGTTTCAAATCTTTCAAAGAAATTTGCGAGAGTAAATTTGAATGTTGGAATTGGGTACGATACTAAATTAGAGCATGTTATTGAAGTGGTTAATCGTGTTGGACAACAATTAGCAGATGATCCGGAATGGAAAGATTACATTATTGCCCCACCACAGTTTCTGCGTGTTGATGATTTTGGAGATTCGGCTATCATTATTAAAATTTTAGGTGACACTATGCCGCTTAAGCAGTGGGATGTAACGGGAGAGCTTCGCAGAAGAATATTAATAGAATTTAATGCAGAAGGTATACAAATTCCATTTCCACAAAGAGTTATACATCATACAAAAGAATTGTAAGTTGTTTCAATTCAGCTTTCTATGTTTCGTACCTATATAATTAACAAAGTTAGGTTCGATGCCTTGTTCACGGATTAGTGTTTGTATTTGTGGGGTACGATTTTTAAACAGTCTCTACGCAGTTTCAAGTACTCCTCAAATCTGAAATCCAAAATCTGAAATTTGAATATGTTTGCGGTGTCCATATTAAAACGGCATTAAAATTCTCTAGGATTTGAAATAGACTCTAGCTATTTCTGATTCTTTAATCTTCGTGTCCTAGATTTGCAACAAATGTCAAAATATGACTTTTGTTGACGTCTTTTCAATAGAATGCATCTCCAGCCATGAACATACTTGTTATAGAAGATGAGCATAAAGTAGCGCTATTCCTTAAGAATGGATTAGAAGAGCAAGGCTATCATGTTGATGTGGCCTATGATTCGGCGATTGGCGAGAGGCTTGCATTTAGCAAGGAATATGAAATCATATTGCTGGATGTCATCATTCCGGGAACAAACGGATTTATCCTATGTAAAAAGATAAAAGACGAAAAGCCCAATGTACCCATATTGATGCTGACTGCACTTGGTACAACAGACGACAAGTTAACCGGCTTTGATGCTGGTGCGGATGATTATCTGGTTAAGCCTTTTGAGTTCAAAGAATTATTAGCACGAATCAGAGTATTAACAAAAAGAGCCGGTTCAATTCCAGCTGAAAGGCACCCTAGAGAAATTATTTCCATTGCTGACCTGCAATTAGATATTAATAAAAAGGTAGCACTGCGTGGAGACAAAGTGATTTCACTTACAGCCAAAGAATTTGCATTGCTGGAATATTTAATAAGAAACAAAGGTCGTGTATTATCCAAAATAGATATTTCTGAAAAAGTGTGGGATATTAATTTTGATACAGGTACCAATGTGGTGGAGGTTTATATCAACATTCTGAGAAAGAAAATAGACAAAGATTTTCCGAACAAGCTTATTCATACTCGCATCGGGTTAGGCTACATTATTCAGGATTAATTATGAACATCCGCAATAGAATTACCCTTCGTTTTATTCTTATCGTTGCCGTAATCATACTGGGAGCTTCGTTGTTAATTTATATATTCTCAGCCGACTATCGTGAGGATGAATTCTACAATAGACTTCAAAGCAAGGCTAATAATACGGCAAAACTTTTAATTGAAGTAGATGAAGTTGATGTGACTTTGTTAAGAAAAATTGAAAAAGACAATCCGGTAAGTCTTCCGAATGAGAAAATAATAATTTTCGATTTCCAGAATAAAATCCTGTTTACAACAGATGAAGAAAAAGAAATAAAAATAGATACGGCTTTATTGGATCAGATCCGGTTGGAAAACGAAATTCGATTTCGCCAGGGAAATTATGAGGTGCTTGGTTTTCTATTCAAAGGACCTTTTGATCGTTTTGCTGTAGTGACTGCTGCTACAGACATCTATGGCGTTAATAAACTCAAGAATCTTCGCACCATTTTATTAATAGTATTCACCATAAGTATTTTAGGAGTTTCTATTGCTGGTTGGTTTTTTGCTGGCAAAGCCCTGCAACCCATATCGCGTGTTGTTCATCAGGTAGATGACATTAGTATTACCAGTCTTAACCTACGGGTGGATGAAGGCAATGGCAAAGATGAAATCGCTCAGCTGGCAAAAACATTTAATAATATGTTGAACCGACTAGAGACATCCTTTATTATACAAAAGAATTTTATCGCTAACGCCTCTCATGAGCTACGCACTCCACTTACTGCTATTACCGGGCAACTCGAAGTTATATTATTAAACGAACGATCAAGAGAAGAATACAAAGGAGTAATAATTTCTGTTCTTGATGATATAAAAAGTCTCAACACATTGTCAAATCGCCTCTTGCTGTTGGCACAAACAAGTTCAGATGGACTGGAAAGAAAAACCACGCAACTTCGTATTGACGAATTGATCTGGCAAACCAGGGAAGAATTGTTTAAACATAATTTCAATTTTATTATAAACATCGATTTGGATACCGATTTAGATGATGAAACCAAGCTAATCATTGAAGGAGATGAACAACTGATTAAAGCAGCCATATCAAATATAATTGAAAACGGCTGTAAGTATTCGGCTGACCATACTACGGATGTCCTAATCAGTTCATCAGAATCAGGTTTGACACTTCGTTTTGAGGATAGCGGAATTGGAATTCCTGCAGAAGATTTAAAACATATCTATGAGCCATTTTACCGCGGACAGAACACGAAGAATATTACTGGCCATGGAATAGGAATGTCGCTGGTGAAGAGAATTGTCACGTTTAATGGTGGAGCGCTTGATATCAGCTCTGAACTTGGTGTTGGTACCGTGGTGATACTCACTTTTCCATACACTTCTACATAATTGTGTAGTTATTTTAACGCCATTTTAATGTTGAGTTAATTCCAAACTTAGCTCTGTATACGAAGTTTGAATTTTACTTCTACTATGGAAACAGAAAATAATGGCAATAAAAGAAGCGGCATTGTAACGGCAATTGCTATCCTCTTATTGATTGGCGCAGGTATTTTTCTAACCGTTGAGATGAACCTGAACAACAGGCTTGTGGATGATCTTAAGAATGAAAAACTTAATGCTGAATCATTACTCTCACAGAAACTCTCAGTGGGAAAAGAGTTACATAAGATCACGTCAGATCTTAAACAGGGCGAGGAAAAGATTTCGGATTTAAATAAATTGCTTCTCGCGTCGCTTCAAAAGCTTGAGACTGCTCAACGCGACTTAAAAAAATCTAAAGACCAAACGGCTACAGTAGCTCGTCTAAAAAAGGAAAGCAAAGAATTGTTAAAGCAGAAGGAATACCTGGAGCAACAAGTTGCTTACTATAAGATTTCATTAAAAGATTTACAAAGCTCAAATGATGATTTGAAAAAAGCGGTGGCGTTGTTGCAGCAACAAAATAAAGATCTTACTGATGCCTTAAACGAGCAAAGGCTTGCTTCCATGAATGAGATCCTGATTGAGTCGAGAAAGAAAAATAACAGGCTTACAGTAAAGGCAAAGCGTACCAGAAACCTTGTTGTAAGTGTTGACTTACCATCAAATGCAGATAAATTAAGTTATAAAATTGTTGATCCTTTTGGAGAAGAGTTGACAGAAAAGGATGGAACTATTTCAAGTAAAATAGTTTCGGAAAATAAGCCACGCTCACAAGCATTTTATACGGCAGAAAATTCTGCTGTTCCAAAATCCACGTTCAATAGAGTAGAGATTACATATCTTGCAAAAGAGAAATTAACAGCGGGTACGTATAAAATCGATATTCAAAGTAATTCCAAGTCTATTGGCAGCTTACAGGTGATGCTGAGGTAAGGCAGTAATTACTGGTTTACCTTTTTTTGCAGCCCGGCTTCGCGATCGCCGGGTTTGTTTTTTTTGTTTGATACGCATTTTAGGGTATTTCAGGTGGGTAATTCAATTCATTATTTTGTTGGAGAATCAAAACTAACTCAAGACATAGAAATTCTCAGTTGTTAATGGTTGAAGGTAAGTCAGCGCGAAGGAGAAGTAATACATGTTATCGTAAAGCGATGCTATGATTTTACAAAACTACTTCCACAAGGAAATCTAACTTTGGCATTTTCGATTTGATTTCTCCCCATGCTCTGTCTACTTGTGAGACAAAGTCAGTTCGAAACCGAATATTCTGAATTCCACATTTTCATCACCTTTTATCCCGCTATTTTTGGTTTGACTTTCCGGCGGAAATCCCGAGTCTTCTCCCGCTAAAGCGGGATGCTTTTTTCTTGGAATTCAAATAACGAGCGTTTGATTACTTTAAGGAAGGTTTCCTCAGAATAAGGCTAGTGCAAATGGCGTTGAAATCCCGGAAACCTACCCGAATAAACAATATTAATAATCGATTGATTGTCAGTATATTAAAAGGTTTATAGAAAATGGTTTGTTAAATTGTATTACTAATCCGCTTTCGATTAACCACGATTTTGAAAACCCTTCGCAGGAATATCCTTTACATCTACACTGACGGATCCTCGTTCTCCAGTCCAAGAAAAGGCGGAATTGGGGTCAGGTATGTTATCTTGAACAGCCTGGAAAAAGAGATTATCGTTGATACGGAGTTTTTCGGGTATCAGCAAGGATCCAATAATCAAATGGAATTAAAAGCATGCGTTCTCGCACTAGAAAACTGTTTAGAGGTAATGACTGGCTTTGCATTTGATTCTATCGAGATTCGATCGGATTCAAGGTATGTCACTGACAATGTATCAAATGCCAAGTTTGTATGGCCAAAAGCGAAATGGCATAGCAAAGATGGGAAGCCAATCCTCAATGTAGAAATATGGAAAGATTTGTGCCGAGAAATTCAGAGGCTTGGAGTTAGAATTGAATTTCAATGGGTGAAGGGTCACGCGAAAGATGAACATAACAAAGCAGTTGATAAAGCAGCGAAAACATCTGCTAAATCTGCCCTAAAGGATCCATTATCTTTTGTGATCGTACGCCGCAAGAGAACGAAACAGAAAACTAAAATCGGAAGTGTAGGCATTGTCGGGCAATGTGTAGGTATTAGAATAGTGACCAGCGAATATCTCCGGACACAGAAAGTCGTAAAATACCGGTATGAAGTCATTTCCGAAGACAGCATCGATTTTGAAAAGATCGATATAGCATACTCCGAACATTTTATGCGGGATGCACATTCATATCTCGTTCAGTTCAATGATGTGCCAGGTAACACAAGGATACTAGACGTCATCGAGGAAATCGATGCTAAGCCAAAGATTTAAACACGGAGTTGGAAGAAAGGGGAGTTTCTACGATTTTCAAGTTATTTTCTAAATGGAGTAACGAACTACAGTTAAAAAAATAATATACCTCGAAAACTTCTTTAGTAATTACGGATGTTAAATTTAGTCTATGGAAGAGGTGACAACAATTCTGAAATTCATTGGTCTCAAAAGGAGTAAACCTGGCAACCTTCAGAGCATAGCTGAACAAGGTTTAAGCAAGAAATCAGTACTTCGATTAATAAAGAATTCTAGGCTGCCTGCTGATTATATATTGAGATACGTGGGGATTAGGTTACAGGCCTTGAATATGAAATTAGACAATGAAAAGATTTCAATTCCAGCCTCTGACCGTGTGCTTGATTTAGCTCAGTTGTATGTTCATGGGATTAATGCTTTCGATACTGTTGGGAAGTTTAATCTCTGGCTTGCGACTTCAATACCAGTGTTGGAAGGGAGGAAGCCGATTGATTTGATTCAGAGTAGGTGGTTGAAGGTTGTTGAGGAGATGCTGTTGAGGATTGAGTATGGGATGTTTGCGTAACCATTTCTGAGTCTAGAGAGAATGAAACAGTAGCTAATTGTCGAAAAAAACGCATAACTAATGCTTGTTTCATCTTTGCTCTCATTTCCTAATGTACGACTCAATCATCAGTTTCAAGATATTTAAAATACTAATAGAATCATGCAGTTTGGTAAGTTTAAAATCAGAATTCATTTCTTGTGTTTGTAATATTCACCTTCTGTATTGTGGGATTATTTTTGTGAATGACATGTACGTTAGCTGTATTAAAAATCAACCCATATCCAACGTTCTCTTTTGTAGAAGCTGCAAATACTAAATAATCAATCTGTGTTAGTTCGTCTATTTTCGTTTTTAGGTATAAAGCCATATTAGCAATTTCCACCGCACTCACATCATCTGCAAAATCAACATATTCTCTTATTAGGTCAACAAATCCTCCAACTAGCCCGGCTTCCGTTTCATTTTTCACATCATCATGATATGTGCTAGATGCTTTAGCAGAAACTATGATATCAGCGAGTTCCTTTCCATTTGTCATCATTTTCAATAGTGGGGTGCCGTCTCCAACGCTATTTGATTTTTGTTCCAGGGTCTTATTTACCCAAGTTTCATGATCCAACTTTATTTTATAGAGTTCCGTTTCATTATACTTAGATTCATGAGTATCAATTTCGATATGATGATTTCTACATAATAAAATAAGGTTTTTATAATCATCATAATGATCCATTACTTTATATCTTGGTCCAGTGGGGCGCTCACTAATAACATGACATTCTTCTCCAACGTTTAGAGTCTTACCAAATTCCTCGTCATGTACGAGTTCAATTTTGCAAATAGCACAACGATTTCCAGATTTGCCCCAAAGAGTTTTTCTTGTCTTATTAGAAATAGCCATTTTTACTTTTGCATTTTCTAGGTCGTCATAATTCGCTTGCGATCAGGAAATAAAAAGTCTTTACTTTTTTTTGTCTTGGATATACTTTGTGATTTTTGAAACGCTCTCACTTCCAGTAGCTCTCTTTGCGCCTCCCAATTCTTGTGGGGTAACTTTAAGCTTCTTGGTCCAGTAGTCAATTTCATAACGCTCAGAACCAATCTTTTTTCCGTCAATGTATTTTTTGTTTTTGTTATCTGACATAGTCTTAAAGTTAGTTTTCAGGATTGGTAATCATACGATCTATTTGAATGGGTTAACAGGCTTACCAGATCCCTCACACTTAGAACAAGTAATTGCTTTAGAACCATTTTCACTTTGAACCATTCCGGCTCCATCACACTTGGTACAAACTTTCGTCTTATTTGATGAGGTTTTTTTGGCACGACTCTTTGACATACCCATATTTAAATATAGCAATTATTTCCACCTTCCACTCTGGCTTTAGGCAGTTTTCACGGGGCGTAAACTTGGTCAATACTCCTCTTTTGCTCAAAAACGAAGTCAATGAAAAATCAAGAGAATGAAACCATATAGGGAAATCTTTTTTTGGGGAAGGAAGAAATTTCAAGTAGAAATAAAATTGACTATGCCTTTTGTGATAAAATATAAATAGGAGCGTTTTCATCATAATAAACCTCATATTTTTTTTGCTTGCTAATAAGGTTCAAATGGAAGGAATGACTTAGAATGAGCTGTCCCATAACATATTGCGTTTCTGCTGGAAACGATGCAAGAACATGTGTTAATCGTTCATTTCTTTCGAGCGCATGCGCATCCTGATACGAAACATCATTATCTGTAAAGTAACGGAGTGAAATATTGAATTTTCGACAAATGGCGACAATGAAATCTAACTTTGGCATTCCTTTGGAACTCTCATTATACTTTACCGTACTCTCTGGTACATTAAGAAGTTCAGCTAGCTTCTTTTGAGTCATAGCTTTTCCATCAATAAGGTTAATTTCTCGGAGCTTCGTAAGCTTTTCCTTGAAGTTAACGGTATTGTTCATAGTATAAATTTTAAACTAGATTATCTAAATATAGCTCAAAAAGGCATTTTTTTATAAAAAAAGGCATAATATTTATACTGTGTTTGGTTTTTTATATTCTTTTTCACAAATACGCCGCCATATCCGAACTCGGGGTTGGGCAACCTTTTTGCCCGGAGGAAGGACCCTCCAAGTTAGGCACTCTTTGCCTACACCCTGAAGATCCAACGCATATATGAATTAATACCCGTGACATTTTATGCCACAGGGAAATAGTTTTTGTCATTTAAACGTGATAAATGTGAATGGATCTTACTACATAATCCCCATCCTGGACAGCAGCTAGTGCTTTGAATCATTGATTAACAAATCAAGTTTCATTTCTATGCTTCATTTCTAACACTAACCCCAAGTATTATGAAAAGATGTATCAGCAGTAAAATCAAACAGAGAATATTTGCTCAAAACAGACCACCCATCTCACTACCGAAAAGTAACTTCCTTTTTGAATCAAAAATTGCAGTGAAAGGTAAGTTCGAAAGAGATCTCCAGATTCTTTGCCAGTCTGTCATCGAGCTCGAATGTTGCTATCAGATTACAAGTCGTTACAATCATGATCCCATTGCAATACTAAGTGCAGCCGCGCAACGAAAAACCGAAACTCATTGTGATGGCGTATTAGAATACTACAATCAATTTTACGATAGGCTTCAGGTCATCGAAGAGATTCGTCCCGCTACTTAGTCCACTCATTATTCCACATTCACGGAAACCTCCTACAACTGAATAACATTCAGGGAGGTTTCATTTTGTCATGCTATGTCCAATCGACAGAAGGCATTAGCTATCTTTTTATCAAACCAAAATACCTAACCATGAAAAGTAACTATTTCAACATCACTGCTGAACGGACCCCTAGGTTTAATGATGCTTTAGAGCGTCGACGCAGGATTATCAAATGCCTTAAAATACTTGAGGAGCAGCGTACTCTTGATTTTATTAAAGACGAATTCCTGAAATCCTCTATAAAAAATGACAAGTGGAGATTCTGTGGAATTCAGACATCGCTCGAGTTCAACACTATAGGGACGTCTTTGATTACTGAAATATTCGAAACCCGGAAACGGCTTATCCTAACTGACGTCTACCGGCTTGTATTCGAGTTAAATCATCCATATTCACTTGTTCACCAGGCTCTGCTGGAACTAGTGGAAGACTTGAATATGCAGGATCAATTGGCAAATTATGTCCAAGATCCAGTAACTCTCATGATTCATGCTGTTCATGAATATTCTCATAACAACGATTTGCTGGTAAGTACTTCGTTGCTGATTAACAAACTTCAATCTATCCCAAATTCATAACCCCCTTAAGAAACTATGGAGGAAACACCAGTTGTACAACAAACATATGGCGCTTGGCGTCCTCAAAAGTATTTTGTGACTAAAAGGCCATTAAGTGGAGTGATCGTACTTTTTGTCTCGGTTGGATTATTGATTGGTCGCTTACGGATGAGCGAAAAAACACTGCGTAACGGTATTTCCAAATTCACCCGAGGCTCAAGTCGATTCTATCAATCGTTTAAAGACGGGGACTCCATCATGATTGATTATGATACCATTCCAGCAAACTGCAAATCCAAACTAAAATTACCAACGAGCGCTGAAGATACGTATGCTATGCTGCAGGGAGAGAATTACCTTCAGGAACAAGTGACTCGTGATGCCGAGTTCAAGAACCTCAAGAATAGTTTAGAGGAACTTTACCGTCATCGATGGCCTCAATTTCTAAAATTCTACAAGGAGAAAATAACGGATCGAAATGAAGGGATTCTATTTGGTCAATCGCACGCTTTGTTGTACGGTGTAATTGAAGCAAGAAAAGAGAGATGGCCGTCCAAGGTTGTATTTGAAGCTGTCAGACAGATCATGGTTGCAGAAATCAACGCCATGAAGGAACCGATATTCTATTCATTCAGCCCTGTCTATTTTTGGCGTAAAGTTGCCAAGTGCAGATTGCGAGGCATAGCGGTGACACTTATACACGAGGCACGTGGCGTTGAACGAGAATATCGCGTTAAGATGACCGGTCAGATCAAAGCCTTTATTAGGCTTGAATTCAGAAAGCCACAGCGATTAACGGTTCGAAAAATCATCAATTCCGTGCTTCGTCGCTTTGGTGTTGAGTTATCGGAAAGCTCAGTGAAATCCATCAAAAACAATTCGCATGATCGAAATATTATAGAATACGATTCAAATGGAGTTATCCATGGACGCCAGAACGGTCTCCCTAAGGTGATTCGATTTTTAGCGCAATCACCAGGGGATCAGTTCCAAGGGGATTGGTATAAACTACAAGTGTATTATAAGGATGAATTTAATAGACAAAAACGACTGTGGGTATACGTGGTGCTGGATGTTTTTTCAGCAAAAGTCGTTGGTTGGTCCCTCTGTGAAAAGATCCTCGCATCCTCAGCCAAGGAGGCATTCAAGATGGCGTTTACCGAACATCACATTTTGCCTGAAGAGATAATTATCGATAATGAATCAAAATACAACCATCCGGTCTTCAAACGTTTCGTCAGAAAACTTAATAACCTCGGTGTCATTGTCACAAAGGCATATCCCAATATACCAACGTGGAAAGCTGAGATCGAATCTTTCTTTGCGGTTTTTCAAAAATTGCATAGTGATAAGAGTTGGTATATCGGTGAAGATATCCAAAGCAAAAATATTGCAGGAAATCCAAACGATGAAGTTCGAAAAAAAATCTATCAGGATGTCAAGAATATGCTCACGCGGGACCAGCTTGAAATTGAATTTTCCAAGATGGTAAAGGAATACAATGCCATGACGAACAATCGTAAAAAAAAAGTATCGCCACAAGAAACGTATCGCATGTTCAAACCAAAACATGCGAAGAAATTTGAAGATTGGTTCGAGCCCTTGCTGTTCTGGAAAACCAAAACAAAAAAACGAATCAAGAATGATGGACGAATTGATTTGCAATTAGAAGGAGAGGAGTACTGTTATCAAATAACAAAGGCCGAGCAATTGTGGACTCACAAAAATACCGATGTGCGGATGTGCTACAACCCGAAAGACCTTTCAAAAATATATATCTATGAACGCTTCACACACAACTTCATTGGTATGATTGAGCCGCGGTTGGTCATGGATCGCAACAACAAAAAAGAAGTTATGAAGAAACAACGGAGGATCCTCAGGGATGCACAGCAATGGCTGAAGGATCACCGGAAACGGGACGAAGCCCTTGCTAACGGTGAATCTCCGGATCGTCATGTTATCACTCAGGAAACACGGGAAGATAAAATGATCCGTCTTAGGTTGAAGCGGAAAAAATTTGAAGATGAAGTGAAAGCTGTAAAAGTAGAACCCTAACAAACCCATTTATCAATATGGCAAAACGAAAAATATTTGAACGATTTGCATCGGTAGAATTGCTGAGACACCTGGCCCTAAAAATCAAGTTCCTGTTTAAATCACAGCGGTACATCCAGACCATATTAGAGGATGCTTTCAAGCGGTCCCGGATGGTCGCTATTTTGGGCAGAGAAGGGATGGGTAAATCAACGGCCATCGCTAACTACCTTGAACAGAATACAAAGGTGTACTATTTGAGAATTGGTAAGACCTATGCCATCAATAATTTCTTCAACGAATTACTCTACCAACTCACCGGCGTGTATCCAACGGTCTCCGACTCTTTGTTTCTTAAAATGAAAATGATAAGTCATCAGCTCACCGAAGACAACAGCAAGAAAATGGTTATCGTTGATGATGCGGGTCAGCTGTCACCAAGGGCCTTGTCTGTCTTCTTCGAGCTTAGGGACAATACCATCTACACAACAGCTTTCGTATTTCTGGGGCTAGAGTATTTTCAACAAAAGTTACTAGCCGCCAAGGGCAAGGTACCTGGATGCGCGGAATTTTACAGACGTGTTGAATCATGGATGGTAATACCAGGTCTCCAGGAATCTGAAATCGCGGAATATGGACGTCTTGCAGGGCTCACCGATGATCAACTTCTTGAGTTAAAGGATTCGAAAGTCAAAACCATCTCTGAACTGGAGAACTTAACCAACACGATGCTGGAGGAACAGAAGGAGTATTCCGTGGCAAGTAAATCCAAGTCGTTATCAATAGCCAGTGGTGATGACCAGGACAGCGGAGAAGTGTTTGAAGAAGATGAATTCGAGGAAGTTCAGAAATTGAAAAAGAAGCTGTCCGCAGCAAAAGCCCGGGCAGCAAAGGCCAAGAAACAGTCAAGAACGAAAGTCACCAGTGATGTCGCATCGTCTTGAAATAAGATCGCTCAATAGCTTTCCTTGCGTATACCAGCGTGGATTCCATGCTGGTGTGCCGCAAGGTACGTTGAATGAATTCCAAGGGGATTCCATCATCGTACAGGAGTTGTCCGGCCGTATGGCGCAAGCTATGTGGTGTGAAGTGTATATCACCTTTGCTGGTCAAGCCCATCTCCGTAAACATGGTTTGTATTTTTTCATGAAGCACGGGGTAGGTAAGACGTGGAAAGAGTTTACCTTTTTTGATTTTGGAAGTACGCAGGTAACCTCGAAGATGCCTGGCGACGATCGTAAAGAGGACAATGGTCTCCTTATGGCGCACGTCCCGACCCTTGCCATGGATGGCCAGTGTAAATTTTTGAAGATCAATATCGGCAAGCTGGAGTCGTTCCACTTCGACGGGTCGGAGACCATTGTAGGCCATCAGGGAGACAATGGCTTTGTCTTCGGCCGTCGCGGCGACAGCCATCAGTTTGTCACGTTGTTTTTTAGTAAGACTTTCTTTGTGATAGAGCTTGCTGGTTTTGGTTTTTACTTTCATCGCCAAAACATCCCGCAGGGACTTCACACTCAGGTCAGCGAGCGCGTCCTTGATCTTTCGCTCGCTCACGGACAGCTCATGGTCAGGAGTAATCCGGTAGTCTATTGCCCAACGGCAAAACGATTTAAGCACGTTACTGTACAGGGCAGAGGTGAACGGGGAGAGTTTCTTGCGAAATACAAATTGTTCGACTGTAAGCTTTTGAAAATGACGAAGTTCACCAATCCCTTGAAAATAATCGTTGAGAATCGTAGCGTAGGTCGAGAGCGTCTTTTTGGATCTCAGGCGATCAAGCGATGTCGCCATGTAGAGCTTGACAAAAGCATTCGCGGTGGGAAGCTTCGAATAGGTTGTTTCCTTCAGATCATTGGTCACATGAGTGACTTTCTTCTCGAGCAGAAACTTCTTAAAGCGATTCAGAATCGATCGGCCTGTGATACTCTTCTTACCTGCAAAGGTATCCAGCTGACTCATGAGCGAGCCACGATCATTAAATCGTTTCAAAAAGGATTTCGCATGATGATGATACGTACCGGGTTGCCCATAGTTGGTGAGCAGCCATTGGTGATAATCGGAGAGAACCTGCGTGGCGGTTTTCCCTGCCTGGGGAAGGTCGCGTTGTTTTTTTACGATGGTCGTTTTCCGCATACCGAAAGTGGATAGGGAGATTTATAACAAAATATAAAGTATTCTTTATTTTACTATAAATACTAAAGAGAATAATTCATCGTCAAAATACAAATCTGTTCTTCCCGAATCAATTTAAAAGACACTACATTATGAAAACAGACAAACTCAGACGTAATGTTGATATTTCCCGCAAGGCCGTCCTAATCCTGCAATGGAAAGCAATAGGAGCGGGGCACGGAACGATAAAGCCCTATTTGGAACATCACCTGGAAGATCATGCCAAGCGAATATTGGTAAGACATCCTGAACTAAAGAAAATCCTTAAACAAACAAAAAGATGATCGTCGACCTTTCCTTTTCATCACTTCCATTGCGAGATGCCGTGACTAAAATAGTTGAACGACACCGCGATGACTTAGCGCCATGTTTAATTATAAGAGGAGATGATCCAGAAGCGATTGCAGAGCTAAGTCAATATCTGATAAGTTTACCCAACACCTTTCTTATCAGACTTGGTGAGTCGAGCAGATTATCAACATTCGACTTTGATTTGTATTCTCAACTTGACCCAAATTTTAAAGCAGCTGATTTTCGTTATAATTCACCACATACCATGCTGCTCACTAAAATTTGCAGAAAGCTTCACAAAATGTCCGGAAATCCGATCATTGTTTTGGATCGTTGCCATCATCTCAAAAGTAGAATCTTATTTAGATTTTTACATTTGGTTAACCGACTGGAAGGTCGTGTATTATTTCTGTTTCTCCTCCCTGATTATTATGTAGATAAGTGGTCTGCAGATAAGGATACGATCCTTAAATATTTTTTAAAAATAATAGACAAAAAATACCTCATCCATGATCGCTAAAAAATCTAATCTCAAACTAGAATTCAGCAGCGTTGCAATTGAAGAATTGAATAACGGACGGCGTCTCTCCAAGAGCCAACAGATCGTCAATCTAGCAAAAAAGTATAACGGTCCGTCAAAGATTTCAATACGACGCGGCAATCGGCAACAAAAGTTACTAGTATGTTTAACCGAGAAGTTTAAAAGAAACGAAACGGGTTTTGCTAACATCGTTCAAATACCTAATAAGTGTGTTGTGGATCTAGGGAGGCCTGAGTTGATTCTGCAAAATTATATGTATAGCAGGCAAGTTTCTGCCAGTGACTTAGCAAAACATATTTCAATTAACGAAAGAGAGGTATATCGACTCGTTGACGCCAGAAGAAATATTCTGAAAGACGATCACATCGTTGCAGGAAAGTTAGGAGACGCTCTTGGTACTCCAACCAAATTATGGCTAGATATTCAGTATTACCTAAGATTAAAGACTTATCTGGAGCTCAAGCCTTACATGACTAAATACTTCGATTTAAATACCATGCGCGACAAGATCAGCATGACCGATATGAATGCAGTTGCAAATATTTCCAGTCCACCACCAGGACAGATCCTTAATGAGTTATACCTTAAACCGTCGCGAATTGTATTGGAATATTGGTCGCATTATTTCTGCCGCGACCGGCACAGTTTTAGCAAAATTCTCAAGGGTAAAAAGATGAATTTTGATTTCATCGCTAGGATCGTTAAAGCATTCGACGTTCGAGCCTCTTATTGGATAGATCTTCAGAATGAATACCTCGCCGGAAAATATGCGAGGATGAAATTAGAAAACAATCATTCGAAATCAATTTCTTTCATAAGTTCAGATCGCTTTCAAATTGCCAGCCACATGCATCCAGGCAAAATATTGTTGAATGTTTTTATGATCCCGAGGAATTTGCGATCGTCGCACGTTGCAGAACATATGGGAATTTCACGTAAAAAGTTAGGCGCTTTTACTGGTGGTCACTTATCTGTTGGCCCCAAGTTAGCGATAAAGCTTGGTTATACTTTCAATACAACACCGACGTATTGGTTAGATTTGCAAAAGGATTTTGATCTAAATATGAATCGACAACATTGAAAATGATGACATTTTTTCGGAAATCATGGAGCACTATCCTGTAATGCTATCGACCGGTTTATGAAGACTACGAGCATCAAGCGAATGAGATAGCATTTAAGTATATTTATTGCCGTGAAATATTAGCGTGCATGGCTCTTAGCATAGACAGAACGGAAATAGAAAGTTGGGGTAAGATCTTCGATTCAAAGGGTAATTTTCCAAAGCTGATTGGTAAGTTAATTTTTGAAACAACAAGACGGGATACGGTGCTGCATTTTGCGTCTGGTAGTGAAATCTTCTTAGGTGGATGGGATGGTAGGGTTATGTGCCTGGAGAAAACGGGGCATGTTCCTAAAGGAATGTCCTTATGGGAAATAGGTACTAATGGTGATCTTTCAAAGGCGAACAGCGATTACAAAAAGCGAGTTAGTGATTCATTAGGATTTGAAAGGAAGGACAGTACTTATGTTTTCGTTACTACTGTTGTTTGGCAAGACAAGACAGAATGGGTTTCGGAGAAAAAGAAAGACGGTATATGGAAAGACGTGTTTGCTTACGATTCTACAGATATCGCCGAATGGCTGGAAAATGCGCCAGTGTCTATGCGTTGGTTTTTATCGGTTACCAAAGATTACCCCTATGATTCGATCTATTCGGCTGAAGAATCATGGAACATGTTTAGTTTTGGACCGAAAGGTTTAAAACTGCCACCTAGTTTAGTCACTGCGGGACGGGAGAAGGAAATTACAATACTTAGCGAATTTTTGACTGGCGGGACTGGACTTCGTGCGGTACGAGCAGCAACGAGAGATGAAGCGGTCGCATTTATTATTGCCATGGCTATGCAATTTGAACAATTACAAAAGGAGCAATTCATGTCTCGTACTGTTGTAGTCGATTCAGAACAGCATTTTCACGCTACCAGAATAAATAAATTTGACCTAAACATTATCGCTAAACTTGAGAATATTTCAAGGACATATTCGGCTGCAGAGAACCATCATGTTCTGCTACCGCTTGGCCCTGATGATGAGTTTAATTCACAAGATGTAATTCTGTTGCCACGAATAGATAGGGATGGTCAAATAGCATCACTTATTAAAATGGGACTTACTCACGAGGATGCAGAGAGGAATTCCAGAGAGTGCGGACGTGACATAACACATTTAAAAACATTACTTGGATTTCCTCCACCCCCTCGAAATCACATTTCAAAAGACAAGGTTGCGCATTTCTTGGTTGCACTACTTATTGGTCGGTGGAACAGTAACTCCCCTGGTGATAGAGCTATTATTGAAGAACTATCAGGATTGCCATACGATACATTTGAAGACAACCTTGGTGAATTCTTACGAATGGAGTATTCTCCTTTAATAAGAATTGGAGACGCATGGCGATTAGCGTCACCATGGGATGCTTGGACAACGTTTTCAAGTCATTTATCAAGGATTCATTTTGAGCGACTAAGAATTGCTTTTTTGAATATCCACAAGGAGCTAGATCCTGCACTTTCCCTTGATCCTGATCAGCGTTATATGGCTCCTTTATATAACAAGGCATCTATATATTCATCATGGATAAAAGAGGGCGTTATTCAGTCGTTGATTCTAGTAGGAGTGATAGGTCAAAATCAGAATCTGCCATATTTAGATTTGCCACAACTTTGGGTGGATATGATTGTGGAGTCGCTTTTAAAAGGCGCACATGGTGAGCTGTGGGCTTCTTTGGATCACTACTTGCCGCTTCTGGCGGAAGCATCACCCAATAAAACAATAGATGCGATTAATAACTCATTATTGGAGGATGAAAAGCATATTCTTAAGATGTTTGAAGAAGAGGCTTCGTTGGTGACGCCAAGAAGTCGACACACTGGTCTTCTCTGGGCCCTCGAGTCTTTAGCTTGGGACAAAAAGTATTTTCATCGTTCTGTAATGTTACTGGCGAAATTAAGTGAGTTAGATCCAGGGGGTACGCTTTCTAACCGACCATTGAATAGTCTCCAGGAAATATTGATGCCATGGCATTATCAAACCTTTGCCACATTAGATCAACGAATGGAGACGCTTAAAGAGATTATCAGAAAGCATAGAGACATAGGATGGAGGCTGGCATTTAATTTACTACCAAGCCACGATCGTATCGCTGGTCATACTAATAAAATGCGTTGGCGTCTTCTTGATGAGAGCTATGAAATGGATTATCCATGGAAGGTCATCTACTCATCACATTCAAAGATTTTAATGATGCTTCTTGAGAATACATCCTTCTCCGAAAATGATCTAAGTTCTTTAGTAAGTATTTCCAATAATTTTCACCCCACTGATAGGGATATGTTGTTCAAATTCCTAGTTGATGGAATAAAGGAGATACCGAGAAAGAATGATTTGATATGGCAAGCAGCACGGAAAATAGTAAGCGACAATACGGAATTTCCCGATGCCGGGTGGGCCTTGAGTACAGTGGAGCTTGATAAGTATAGAGATGTACTAGAACGCTTTGAACCACATGATCAGACTTCAAAACTGGTTTGGTTGTATACCGAACACTGGCCTGTTCCGCTGACAGGAGTTCAGGATTTTTGGAAGTTGCATTACACAAAACAACAGGAAATTATTGATGAAAATAGGTTAACCGTTCTCGCAGAGGTGTATAAGAAAAGCGGACTCGAAAATATACTTTCGTTGATTCCGCAACTTAAGGAATTCTGGGATTTTGGTTACGCTTTAGCAACTGTACTCCAGAATACAGACGAAATTCAACGGATGATATCTTTATTACGTAGCGATGATAAAAACCGACACCAAATAGCACTAGGATTTATTAGGGGTAAAACGACTATAACAGGAATTAACTGGACGAAAGAAGCATTTGAGAAATCATTTGATCTTGGATTGTCCAATGAAAAACGAATGATGATCTTGTTGACGCTCCCACAAGAGCGGGATGTTTGGGACTATATTGAGACGTTGGAAAATGATTTGCGAAAAATATACTGGCAAGAAATGCCACCTGTATTTTGGCAACTTAATGCAGGTGAAAGGATCTACGGTACTAATAAGCTTCTTGATGAAGGGCGATTTATAGCTGCTTTGAATGTTTCATATCACAACATGGTAGACTTACCGTCAACACTGCTATTAGATATTCTAAACAAAATTGCAACGGTTGAGACCGGCGAGAAAATAGGACTAGAAAGTTTTAAAGTTGAGGCTATCTTAAACGAGCTAGATAAAAGGGGAGACCTTTTAGAAAAAGATATGTTCGGTTTGGAGTGGCATTACTTATCGATTCTTTCATCTGAGACCTCGAATCGTAAACCGATACTTTTACATTCCCAACTTTCGGAAAATCCTTTGTTTTTTGTTGAAGTTTTGAAGATGACTTATCGTCCTGATGATGATAAAAAAGAGGCAAGTGAATTTTCAGATGAAGAGCGAAGTAACCGCGCTAAGTCTGGGTTTAAACTATTGCGTAGCTGGGACAAAATACCCGGTGTTGATAGGGACGGTAAAATAGATGTACCTTCATTAAGGAAATGGATCGATGACGCACGGAAATTTGCAACCGAACTTGGTCGTCTTAAAGTCGCTGATGCAGAGATAGGACAAGTCCTCGCTGAGTATCCGGAAAAGCAAGATCAAGATATTTGGCCACCGGTTGAGATTGCAGCGATACTCGACGAAATAAACACAAGCAGCTTAATACGAAATTTTTCTGTCGGTACAACAAACAAAAGAAGTTCAACTGTAAGGGCCGTATTTGATGGTGGTAAAATAGAGCGAAGCCAGGCGGCATACTTCAGGGATCTAGCACAAAAACACCTGGAGAATTATCCAGTTACTGCAAGCATATTGTCAAATATCGCATCTAGATTCTTAGATCGAGCCAGAATTGAAGATGAAGAGGCTGAGCGCGAAAGACTCGACTACTAATATGCCAACCTGTTTTCGTCTAAATTTGTGTTAGCTTTTCAGAGTTTCTCAGAATTCAAATGGCTATATTCCCTGTTTAATTACTCTGACTGGAGCTACTGGTTTGGATATAACCCTGAAGATTTTGTTATTCTGCTCCTTTAAAACCTTTGTATTCCTGCATGATGTTATTTGAGGCCTTTGTTGAAACCTGAGATCACTTGGTGCGAGCTTCCTTTTCCTTCAAATACTCAAATACCAAATCGACCGTAACATGAATATAAATTCTACGCTTTACAAATGGACACGGTATTGGATCGCGCAAGAAGGTATTAAGGTGATCTACGACCGCAATGATTTTCCGATATACTCAACGCAAGGCTATGGTAAATTCCACATAAAGATGGGGATACCGCTAAGCAGTTTGGAATACAGCCGATGTTTGATTTTACTTGGAGAACCAGGGACTGGAAAATCAACCGAATTGATGTTGGCAAGGGGATCCGAAGGATATACAGCAAAGTACAATCTTAGCCATCATTCTACAGAGCGTGAGGTAGTAGATGCAATCGAATCACTCAAGGAATTTAAAGATTGGAAACTAAGTGATCAGAAATTGTTTCTATACCTGGATGGATTTGATGAAGCCATGCTTCATGTTCGCACGATCAACCATGCACTGACGCGATGGCTCGCGATGAATTCAGGAGAATTTCGGATAAATGAAGGACTTTTCAATGTCAGGATAGCATGCCGATCATCGGCCTGGCCTTCAGACGTAACGCAAAGCCTGAAGGAAATCTTTGGTGATGATCATGTACAGGAAGTTGAACTTGCACCACTGTCGGAAGTTGAAGTTAGAACAGCTGCGGAAGAAAATAATTTAGACTCAACAAAATTTGTCGAAAGTCTAAAACATGCAGGCTTGGTCAAACTTGCCCTTGAACCAGTGACTTTGAAATTTCTGCTTCAGTCATTTGCAACAGGTGCTCTCGCCGAGGTAGGTACCGACAAATACAAACTATTTGCCCAGGGCTGTCTTGCCCTTTGTTCAGAGACAAACAAAAGTTACCTCGGGGTTAAAAGGTTAACGCCGAAGGAGCGTATGATTCTAGCTTCCCGAATTGCCTTGTATTGTATGATTAGTAACAAGAATACGATAGTTCGTGGTGACGAGCGAATCAATTTGCAAGAAACAGATTTTACGGCTGACGATTTTGTAGGCGACAGTTTTCGATTAGATGACGCACAACAGACCCCAAGACTTGAGGATTTCAAAGAGGTGCTCGACAGCGCACTGTTCGAGCGTGTTGGTGACTCGCAATTCAGATTCAAACATAAAACCTATGCGGAGTTTTTGGCAGGATGGCATTTGAATTCAATGGTTACAAATGTGAAAACACTTCATCAACTTTTAACGTCACCTTTTGACAAGCAGGTTGTTTTCCCACAATTGCGCGAAGTCAGCGGCTGGACAATAGCGGCAAACCCCGAGTTTTTCGAATCCATTGCTTACACTGAGCCCTTATACCTGATCTCTACTCCAAAAGAATTCTCGTCAGCCCAGAGGGAAATTATTGCTAAGACGTTGATAACAAAAGCAAAGAGGTATGAGTTGATGGATGGTTACGATTCGCGTAAGTTCTACGCCAAGCTTTCGTATTCAGGATTGTCAAAATTAATAGGCCCATTGATTCGCTCTCGAAAGGTGAACAACGTTGTCAAGCGCATCGCTGTAAATGTTGCAGGCGCATGTCGACTTAACGACTTGGCTGATGACCTTCTGCGCATACTGGCCGACGGCCTTGAGCCGACTTTCATAAGAAAGGAAGTTGTTAAGGCAATCGCGGAGCTGAGTGACGAGAAGTCAATGAACCAGTTGATACCGTATGCACTACAATCACGGCTATCGGATTATGATGATGAAATAAAGGGTTCGGTGTTGAGCGTTGTATACCCAAAGCTGATAACAACCAGTCAGATGTTAAATGCACTAACGCCTGTAAAAAGACGAAGTCTTTATGGTGCTTATCGAGGTTTTCAGGATCAGGTTGGGGATACTATTCCCGACGAGGATTTGACGGTTGTAATAAATTACCTGTTGACTCGTGAAGACGCGATTGTCTCTGGGAGTCTAGGAGACTTCGAAAACTTAGTTAATTCCATTGTTTTTAGAAGCTGGAAAATGGTAATAGAACCCAACGTGCTGGATTCGTTTTCGCAGTTGATTGTCAAACTTCTGGTTGAATACGTTCGGTTCGAAATACCCGAGGTAGACAGTGATAGAAGAGCTGTAGTTGAAAACATCTTCCGAAACTATAGAGACTCGCTCAAACCTTACCAATTCACAATGCGCGGATCCCCAGATAATACCTCATTGCTCTCGCTGTATGACTGGGATTGGCTGGTAGAATTGTTCAAGGGAGAAGTTGACCCAGATACCAAAGTATACTTAGGTGAAATAGTATTCTACCTCTTTACGTTAGATGATTCAACACATGTAATTGAATTTCTTGAGTTAGCCTATCCATGCAAACCGCTTTGGAAACGCCTATCTCAATGGTTGCAACCGATCGATCTTGAATCGGAAGAGGCAAATAATCAAAAGAAATATCGCAAGGGCTCGGCTAGTAGATCGAATGCGAACAACTCAACTGAACAAATTGATGGCGTTGAAATTATAAACACAAGAGTTACTGCACATCTTATAAAAATACGTGCAGGAGCAAAGGACGAATGGTGGAAGCTTATTCTTGATCTTCGATTTAATCACGACGGTACAAGCCGGAGTGATGCCGACTATGTTTTTGATGTTCGCAAACTGCCAGGCTGGGTACTTCTTACCGATGAAAACAGGCTAGGAGTAATAGATGCCGCGAATGATTTTTTGAAGGCCCATATTCCGGATGTTCAATGGATGTTCACAAATCAGTTCAACAGACAGGAACTCGGTGGGTATAAAGCATTGGTCTTGTTGTTGAGTATTGATGAGGAGTTGTTGAATGATTTCTCTGTAGAATTCTGGAGGAATTGGACGCCAGTGATTACGTGGTGTACGTTTAACACATTGAACGAAGTGCCTAGTGATCAGGAACGTTTGCTGGTACTTTGCTACACCAAATCTCGTGACGAATTCATACGGTTCGTGGAAGAATATCTCTTGCATCAACTCCGAGCCGACAAAGACCTTTACGACCTTTACAAATTTAAAAGCGTAACCGACGATAACTTGGCGAGAATGCTATTGAAGTTGATTTATTCCACAGAATGTTCATTGAAAAACCAACAATGTATAATTGAAGCACTTTTAAAGAAGAATGTGGTCATTGCGCAAGAATTTATCCGGAGAAAAATGTTGAGCGTTTTCCAGGAGGATGATAGAACGGAATTCTCATTATTCTGTGCTTCGCGGGTATTGCTTAATTTCAATGCGTTGGATTGGCCACAGTTTTGGAATTATCTCCAAAAGAATCGTGAAGCAGGGAAGGCAGTTTTTCGTGCAGCTGCCGATAAGCTAGGTTATCATCGATCCAACAAACTTGATTTGATTACTCCCTCACAACGAGCCCAATTACTAGTGTGGCTTTTTAAAAATTTTCCCTCGCTTCCAGACGATGATAACGGTGATGTACATTTTACGACACGTGACAACTTAGTTGAATTTAGGTCCCAAGTCTTAAGGAGCCTTATTGAAAGTGGAACTACTGAGGGTGTTCAGGCAATGAAGGACGCCCAGGAGATGTATCCCGAATCATCTGACATGAAATGGTGGCTTGCGAACGCGAAAGAAATACTACACAGAAATGCATGGCACGCCGTTCCCGTGCTTCAGCTCAGACACGTACTTAATGACGCACAAAAGCGATTTGTTCGTAATAGTGAGGATTTGACACGGACCGTACTCGAGTCTCTTGAGAGATTTCAAAAGAAGCTAAAAGGGCATAATCCTTTAAGTCCTTTTCTATGGGACCAACGGGGCAGCGGCGGCACTAATAGAAAGAAAAAGCATTATCATAA
The DNA here is from genome assembly GCA_035493595.1 of Cyclobacteriaceae bacterium. Taxonomy (GTDB): domain Bacteria; phylum Bacteroidota; class Bacteroidia; order Cytophagales; family Cyclobacteriaceae; genus DATCRE01. The sequence continues at coordinate 27,929 of DATJHZ010000106.1, forward strand.
GGATGAGAATTTTCTTTCTGACTTGATCAAAATGCATCTCGAGTATGATTTAGTGCAACGCAGAATGATCGTTAATAGAGAAGTAGAAATTAAAAAAGCAGTAATAAAAGGACAGGGGGAACGTACGGATCTTCTCATTGAAGCTTTCCGGGACGTCACCAATGATAAGGTCAATCTGGTAATTGAGGTTAAGGGGTGCTGGCATCCGGAACTTGATACTTCAATGGAAACACAACTGAGGAATAGGTACTTGGATAAGTATAAATCCAATCACGGCCTCTATGTAATTGGTTGGTATTATGGACCTGATTTTGCGAAACCCAAGAAGATAGTTTCTAAGGCGTCCTTCAAAAAGACATTTGAATTACAGGCCGCAGAACTGTCAAATGAGATTGTGAAGATTCAATCGGTTGTCCTGGATTGTAGTCTCTAATGAAATTTATTCTTTTCGGTGTCTTCGCTAATGCTGAGAAGTAGGAACTCTTGTGGAATGTAAAAGATGTTGCCGATGATGACCTTCCAATAAAAAAATATTAAACTAGATTTACCAAGATTTATAGACACGGGGTCGATGTGTGAGGGATTAAGTATAAAAAAATAATAAGATCTAAACCATTTCAAGCAGTAATTGGTAATCCAGAACCTGTGATGTGGAGTGATGAATTAACTGCCTTTATTGTTTTTTACTATGGCGTAATTATTAATAAATCTTCATTTACTCATGGAAATAATAGGCGAGAATGAAATTAGGAATGCAATATCGCGATCAGGTTATTTACTTGAGGGAAGAATTATTAGGAGGCTTGTTGAGAATGACTACTACATATCTCCAAGCGAGAGATATTCAGATCCACGAACCGGTATCGATAGAGAAATTGACATTATTGGACTCTCAGAGTTGATCAAAGGGAGAGTAGGGGGTTTTGAATTGAAAGTTAATCATGAGCTTATTATAGAATGCACGAATAACCCTCAGCCGATTGTATTTTTCGAAATTGGCGCTGGAGACAAATTCTTATCTACATACGAACCATATGCATCCTTCAGTACAAAGGACGAAGATTCGGAAGTCTGCATAAGACTAAATAACAGTTCAATTTTGGAATTAACTCATCCTGAAAACTATTTCATAGTTCAAACACCTTCGGTTCAATACTGTTCTTTCACCCAGAAAAAAGGATCTAAAGAATGGATGGCTTTGCATCCTGATGAGGTAAATTCTATGATGATTAAATTCAAAGACTGTTTTGAGCAGCAGCGTGTATCATTTGAAGAAATGCCTCCAAAAGCAAGTGAATTCAGGCATGTTTTGTTTCGAATGGTATGGGTTACTTCGAATGACTTGTATTTAGCGACAGAGAAGAACGGTGAAGTAACGTTATCCAAAAAGGATTTGGTCTTTTATCTTCATAAGTTCTCCGATAAGAACATAGTAAGAAACATTATGGTTGATGTTGTTTCAGAGGCGTATTTCGATAGTTACATCAAATTGAACAAGGAGATTGATAAGAGGTTGGTTGACAAAATCATTGGCAATGAACAATCCATTATAGATTTTCATAAGCAACTTGGGATCTTTCAAGCCACCACTAGCAAAACTTCGGAATGATTTTTACCTCCGGAAAACTAATACCTCGTAGAAATTAGCCGTGACGCTAGAGGATGACGTACCAAACAGTTTTCAATTCGGAGGATCTGACCATGGACTGATATGCACATTTTTAATTGCCCAACTAGCACATTTTTAATTGTCTCAACCAAATTGGCAGTTACGAATGCCTGTCATGAGATGAAATTGTATTTAACATAACGTAAATTATATAACTATTGCCGAACTAAGTTCGTGACGCACAGCTCTATAAATTATATGATAAGGTTCTTTTAGTTTCTGGAATGTGGTTCCCTGAATTTTCCTCATCGATTGGGGTTTTTAACGCCAACCCAATCCCGGCACGACATGCTTTAAAATGGATGACAGAACGTGTACATTATAGTCAACTCCTAATGTATTGGGTATCGTCAAAAGTAGTGTATCAGCTTCCTGGATAGCCTCGTCCTTAGCCAATTCCTTGATGAGTTGATCTGGTTCGGCGGCATAGCTTCGTCCGAAGATAGCACGTTTATTAGCTTCAATAAAACCGATTTTATCCGTTCGCTCAGCTTCCTGACCAAAGAAATATCTATCCTGTTCTGTTACCAATGCAAAAATCGACCGGCTTACCGAAACTCTTGGCTCGCGCTGATGTCCAGCCTTTTTCCAAGCTTCCTTATACAATCTGATTTGCTCCGCCTGCTGTACATGAAAAGGTTTGCCACTTTCATCAAACTTCAACGTAGAGCTTTGTAGGTGCATGCCGTTTTCAGCCGCCCAAACAGCTGTCGCATTCGAAGCTGCACCCCACCAGATACGTTCCCGCAGCCCTTGCGAGTGAGGTTCCAGACGTAACAAACCCGGAGGATTGGGAAACATAGGGTTAGGATTGGGCATAGCAAACCCTTCACCTCTTAACATATCCAAAAAGTCCAGTGCTTTACGGCGCCCCATGTCTGAATCGGTTTCCCCATTATCCGGCTTATAACCAAAATAGCGCCAACCCTCAACAACCTGTTCTGGAGAACCTCTACTTATGCCTAATTGTAACCGTCCTCTGGAAATCAAATCAGCGGCTCCGGCATCTTCCACCATATACAATGGATTTTCATAACGCATATCAATCACACCTGTGCCAATCTCTATCTTACTTGTTTTGGCGCCAATGGCTGATAGCAACGGAAATGGTGATGCCAACTGTGCGGCAAAATGATGTACACGAAAATATGCACCGTCTAAACCAATCTCTTCGGCGGCAACTGCTAATTCAATAGACTGATGCAACGTATCACTTGCTGTTCGGGCTTTATAGCCTGGATTATTGGACCAATGTCCGAACGATAAAAATCCTATTTTCTTCATCAATCCGATTATTTAGATATAATTTTTTATAAGCCGCAAGACAAATTTATGAAGGAGGTAATTGGATATCCCTCCTCCCCCTACTTTGACCTTGTTCCAATATAAGCTATAAAAGAACGCAGCCAAATTGAAATGCGATAAGTGTTAACTTTAGTTTCATGTGATAAGTAGATTTTGAATATGATTTTTAATGGGAACGTACGCTATATGCTGATGACTATCTTTCCAATTGTTCGTCCTGTTTCTTGATCCAGGTGTGCTTGCTTCATGTCAGCGAATGCAAAGTTTTTACTAACATGAGCTTTCAGTCGACCATTCTTCAAAAGATTGGCAATGCTGCGCATATCATCACCGCTGGATTGAACAAGAAAGAAGAACCCATGGATGCTACGAGCTTTTGCTTTCTCGGCAACACTTTCACTTAATCCCGAGGGTATACTTATCAAAGTACCTCCAGGCTTTACTACCTGCAGAGAACGATCAATGTTATCTCCTCCAATTGTATCCAATACAACATCCACGTCGCTAACTATTTTCTCAAATGGCTGTGCTTTATAGTCAACGTGTGAATCAACACCGAGCGATAGCAGAAAATCCCGGTTGCTGATAGAGGATGTTCCAATAACATAAGCACCAAAATACTTTGCTATCTGTACTGCGAAATGACCAACACCTCCTGCAGCGGCATGTATAAGTACACGCTCACCCTTAGCAATGGGACGGTGTTGTGTGAAGGCTTGCCATGCTGTCAACGCGGCTAATGTTGAAGCGGCTGCTTCTTGAAATGAAACATTCGCAGGTTTTAATGCAAGATGTGATTCTTGTGCTGCGACAAATTCTGCATAGCCTCTTCCGTTGCCTGGAAAATTCACCATACCGAAAACTTCATCTCCTGGTTGGAAAAGGGTGACATCAGCACCAACTTCCTCAACTACTCCGGAAATATCCCAGCCCAGAATAGTAGGATCATCATCTTTTAAACGTCGATATATACCAAAACCAGTTCTGGTTTTGACATCAACGGGGTTAATGGCAATGGCTTTAACTCGAACCAATACTTCGCCTGGTGCAATCTGTGGTGTGAGTATCTCCTGATACTGGAGTTCGTCTACCCCGCCGGGGCGACTTAAAATAATAGCTTTCAATTTTTTAATCTGTTTAGTATGAGAGACAAAATTCTACCTATTAAATGATGTTCTTACGGTACATTTTTTCGTTTATTTGGTATCTTTTTGACGATTAGCTATGCACAAAGAAAATCTTTACCAACCATACCAAATTGTTTATCAGACGCTGGAGGAATGTCCGAAACTTGAACACCAGCATACTTTTTTTGAGTTGGTTTTCATACTTCAGGGGAAAGGAAAACAATGCATCAACAAGAGTTCATTCGGTTATCACGCAAATCATATGTTTCTGCTGACACCAGGAGATTGCCATCGATTTGATATTGAAGAGGCCACTACATTTTTCTTCCTGCGCTTTAGCAATATTTATATCAACGACAGTGGTTTTTCTGCGAAGTATCTGAAGCATCTGGAATACATCCTTCAGAATGCCAGTCACAAGCCTGGGTGTATTTTGAAAAACCAGACTGATAAGGTGCTAGTTCGCGCGGTTGTAGAAGCCATTGTTCGCGAACATGTGAATCAAGATCCTTATCAACATGAACTGATTGCACAGTTCGTCGATACATTGATTGTTGTTGTCGCTCGAAACATTGCCAAGTATTTACCACTCACGGTGAGTGATCAGACAGAAGAAAAGATTCTTGATATTCTCCAATATATCCAAAGCAACATTTATCAACCAGAAAAACTGCGGGCCGAAAACATCAGCAAGCATTTTGGTATAAGCGATACTTACCTGGGGCGCTACTTTAAAAAGCATACATCGGAAACGCTTCAACAATACATCTCCAATTACAGAATCACGCTAATAGAAAATCGCCTCAAGCACAGTGATCTTCGAATCAATGAGATAGCTCAAGTCATGGGATTTACTGACGAGAGCCATCTCAATAAGTTTTTCAGGAAGAATAAAGGCATTAGTCCATTGGCTTATCGGAAAACATCTATAACAAAATAGTGAATAGAATCCATTGAGTTCTGCCTGTGACCAGTACGAACTATTCCCTGAAATTCTTATTTCACTAAATTCTTAAAAGCTGATCCGAAAATTAGATAACCAGTATTTCCACCAATAGTGCCCTCATTCTGTCCCCAGAAAAATGGCCAGTCATCGAAGTTTTCAAAGTGGTCAGGTTTTCTGAATAATAGACCCGGAGCAACATTGCCAGGGATAAATGAAAAATCGGCCCTGTTATTACCATAAAAAACTGCTTTGGGACGAGTAGCGCCCACCGTTGCCACTAAAGAATAATTGTGATACGGATGGCAACCAAAAAGATAGTTAGTGATTTTGAAAGCGTTACTTGCGTCAATAATATCTGGAAAATGTTTGCTGGCAAAACAGACCGTAGTACCAAAGTTCACCACCTCTCCACTACCTGCCCAGTTTCCAAGACCGATGGGAACACCGTACGGATTGTCCTTTTCGAGTTTATCGATATACGCTTTATATTTTACAACGTATGGTCTAAGTTTTTCTTTGTAGGATGCATCCAGGTGAGGTATGGCATCTAATGCTGTAAGAAGTAAGAAATTAACATTACGATCAAGTGCAGGCCATAACAGCTGCTGAAATTTATCGATGTATTGCTTCTCTCCCGTTGAGATATACAATTGAAGATTAGTACCTACATTGGCCGACCTGCGCCATACTGAGGTATCTTGCGGCCGACTGGCAAGTAATTCCGTTGCCTCTTTCATAAGTCTTTTTGACTGTTGTAATGCTCTAGCCGATAGATCATCGTTATACCCCTTCAATGCCCGGCTCGCTGCGGCAAACGTTGTTGCTGCCCTGAGATCCATGGCTGGATTGCGACTCGTAAACGCCCATAAATCATCCTTAACACCACTTGATCTGCCATCAGCGGCTTTTTCGTACGGGCCAAGGTTCGGATTAAAAGGGAGCCCGTCTGTTGATGAGGCTGCATCACCAAGATGATGGTAATTGTCAAGAACTGAGTTAGAGAGTGTCTGTGTCATGTGGCCAACAATCTCTGCCTGAGCTACCAGGTTTAATGTTCCATGTTCGATAAACTGCAATACGTCTGGTGTCCCATCCGGACGGTGAATATCAACGTAACGTTGTTTCTGATCTACAAAAGTCTGATCGCGTAAGGGTTTGAAATATTCCCATGTCTGAACAAAATTCTGCACAACAAAAATGTTCGCACCTGTCTCAATATCAAAATCGCCTGCATCGAAAAAACCACCCACATTTAATCCTGGTATCAATTCGAGTGCCTTATACTTAGTATCGGTTGTTGGCCCTTGAGCATGCATGTCAAAGTGATCTGTGTTTGGTGGCGCCTGGAGATAACCTTCTTTAAAGGGTTCGCCATGCCATACCCGGTAAGCTTCGTTTACAAACATGTGATCCATATGTATAGGAATCCATATATCGCTGGTGGCATCGGTGATCTTATCGTAAACATTATTTTCAATCAGAAAATTGTTTGTTTTAAAATTGCCGTACTGGATATAGTATATACCCGGGACGTTGACAGAACTAAAATCGAATTTTACATAATGATATTTAAAATAGTTACCCCAGGGTACAATGTTACCACTGTATACTTCGGTAGCATTGCCATCGTCACCTATTTTATATAGGGCCGCTTTTGCAAGTGGTTTATCTTTCTTGTCTAGTTCAATGACAGAAACTTTTTGTTGCGAAGGGAGATAACCCACTTGAGAGAAGCCGATATTTGGTTCGCGTACCCAACCGTTAATAGCATTTGGTTCAACTGTCCAGCTCAAAACCTTACCTGTTTTTCCTGCGGGAAGTAAACTACGAACTACAAACCAACCGTTCTGTGCCAACACGCGGCCATCGAAAAGCATTAGATCAACATCTTGCGAAGTGATCTTTACCAAACGCGAGGGTTCATCGGGTGCAAGAAGAAAGGTCCGTCCGGTTTCTAAAGGAAGCGGATCGATAAATTTGCCGGTCCCTCTATCATCGGAAGTTTTATACCCCTTGAACTGTTTTGGTTTTTCACTGTTGGGCCTCGTAATGGTATTCCCTACCACATAGCGTGGAAATCGATTATAACGTCCATCCATCAAATAGGCCTTTCCCCAATATTGCGAGGGTAGAAATTCAAGATTAAAGCCGGCACTCCCTTCAAGAGCTTTGGGTATGGGTTTGTCAAGGTAGACAGATATCTCAACACCCCTACCCTTTGCAGTGACAACTACTCGGGAATCAAAATCGTAGTCTTTATACCTTAACGTTGCCTCTATACTCTTTGACTCACGGTTTACCTTTCGGGTTGGTATTTCCGGAACAAGATCCCACTGCTCCGGTGTATTGGAGAGTCTCACAGCACCACCTTGTGCGGTTCTCACACCATGATGAATCAATTCTATACCCGCATTTTTTTCATCGTTAAAACCTCCGGTAAAAAGGTTGTTGTATACAAGAACGTTAACACCTTGTCTCTCAAAATACTCAAGATCATTGAGTTTCAGATCCTGACTCCATGTGTAACTGCATGTCGCTAGTAATACAACTAACGAAAGTTTTAGTCTTTTCATTTAAAAAAATAATTATTGGATGGAAACTTATTCTACTAATCGCCTGACACTAATTTATGTTGATCGCTTAATCTTCAAACGATATGCTAATGTGGTCAATGAGCACAGATGACCGTTATAAAAAATGAACATTTTCAATCAATTTTGAAACAATCACCTGTGGATATATGAACTATTGAATCTGATTAATTAATCATTCTCTCTTTATTATTTTTTAACAGTCTCTCCAAATAATTTCAGTGGAGCTTGATTGGAAGTTATTATCCACCTGCGTTGTGATCCTACTACAACGCTGGCGATTGCTTTCGCATCTGTTCTAACAGAAAAGCCGCTCACGTTAGGTTGAACTATTTCAAAAGTTCCATCTCCCCTACCCAGGGCATAAACACCAATGCCCGCATCATAGAAACCAGAGAGTGGCTCTTCAGAAAATGAATTGCCTACTGCAAGGAAGTCAAGTTTATTATCATGGTTCAAATCGGAAACCACAATACCCTTAATAGGACTAACCTGTATGCCCGATGGCAGTAGATGTAATGTAAATTTTCCCGCGCCAAGATTTTCAATGTATGACGATTCAAAACAGTCAGCGCGTTTTACAAGCATATCTTTGTCACCCAGGAATCTAAGTATTTCCGGCATTTCCATTTTTCCATAAATGGAATAGCTTGTTAATAACCTCCGCAAACTTGCAATCTGGTCGGTCATCGTCTCACGGTAATGCACAGGATGTTCCTTTCCGTCAATATACCGTGAAATGAAAGGGTCAATGGATCCGTTTCCATCAAAGTCTTTGGCGTAAATTGAAACAGGTTCTTTTTCGCTGGCTTGCAGTATTGAATTAGTTCCGAGATTACCAGCGATATAATCTACATCTCCATCATTATCAAAGTCGCCTTCCGCAAGACTGCTCCACCAACCTGTTTTCAACTCTGCAAATTTCGAGAAGCTTCCATGATTGTTTTTGAACATTGTAATCGGCATCCACTCTCCCGCTACGAGGATGTCCTTCCATCCGTCATTATCAAAATCAGTGAACAACGCACTTGTCACCATACCGACTGTTTCTAAACCAACACTAACGGCTGCAGTAACGTCTTCAAATTTTCCTTTGCCATCGTTGCGTAAAATATAACTTTTAGGTGCGGTAGGGTACGCCAACGGTACCAGTCTTCCGCCGACAAACAAATCCAGATCATTGTCTTTATCAATATCAGCTGCGATCACACAGCTACCACTACTCTCAATCTTCGGTAGAGCAGAGTCATCCAGTTTGAATTTACCTTTGCCATCATTTTTGTAAAGTCTGTCTTGATATAGCGAAGTATCAGAACCAAACTCACTACTACCGCTTACGCAATATAAATCAAGATCACCATCGTTATCAGCATCGAATAAACTTAAACCCACGTCTTCGGATTCTTTTGTAGCAAGCGAATCTAAACGAAATTTTGCTCCACGCTGCTGATAAAAAATCTTGGCACTTTGATGTGCGCTACCGCCTATTACAAAATCATCTAACCCATCACCATTCAAATCACCAACAGCAAGACCAGGTCCTTGATTGCCGAATTTGTGAGGCAATGTGCGTTGTGAATATTTATAATCTATAAATTCAAGTTCAGGTTGAACTACTGCAGGCAGATCTTTGAATTCTATCAAAAGTGTATTATGATTTGTTTGTGCTTCTCGCTGGTCTTTTGCATCTGCCAACGACGCCGTAACAAGAGAATTAGCCGGAACTCGATAAATAGTTTGTGTCTTTTTACCTGGCCATAAGACCACAACTGAATCAATCATTTGAACCGATCCCAATCCAACGTGTATGATCGGATCTACACTTGAGAGGTATCCGCGCTGCAATTGTTGCTCCGCATATCTAATATCTTTTCCAGTGTAAACCCAAATTTTTGCACCTACACCCTGTGGGTTGCCGGCACCACCCTTGAGGCTGATGCGAATAGAGTTTGCTTTATTTTCTGACTCATGGTTGGTTGTATTTTCATATAGATGTGCCGTTGAGTTAAAATTATTTATGACCAGATCAAGATCTCCGTCATTATCGAAATCAGAATAGGCTGCCCCATTTGAATAGCATGGTTCTGTAAATCCCCAGGATGCTGACACATCTTCAAATTGAAAATCACCTTTATTACGAAAGAGGAAATTAGGTTTATAAACACCACTCAGCTCTTTAAGTGCTTTAGCGGCGTGTTCCTTCTTCAGTTGATCTGTACCAAACATTGTGACCTCTCTGTTATACGTTACAAAGTCCAGATCAGTGATATCTTTCGGATAACCGTTCGATATGAAAATATCGCGGAGACCATCATTGTCGAAATCGGCAATCAGTGGAGACCAACTCCAGTCAGTAGCATAAATACCACTCTGATAGCCGATATCGCTAAATGTGTTATCTCCGTTATTGCGCTGAAGTACATTTCGAATATACTGAGGCTGATAGTTCATCTTAAGGCTCTTCATAAAGCGATCATATCCGATGCCGGAGAACATCGCTTTTTGTCTGAGGTTATCGTCAGGCATCATATCCACCACCACCAAATCATTCAGCGCGTCATTGTTAAGGTCGGCCATATCGGTACCCATTCCATTAAACTCCTGGTGATTCATCCATTTAGCAATTTCATTTCTAAATGTTCCGTCTTGTTGATTCACGTACAAATGATCTGATGACAGATAATCATTTGCACAGTAGATGTCGGGCCACCCGTCCTGATTGAAATCATTCGCAACAATTCCCAGACCCCAGCCCTCTTCGAGAATGCCCGCTTCTGTCGATACGTTGGTAAAGTGAATTGTACCATCTCCAAGATTATCCTGACGAAATAGTTTATCAACACTTTTACCTTTTCCATCAACACGTTGGCCAACGGGTGAGTTACGCACAAAAACTTCGAGGGCATTTGTCAATAGATACATATCAAGATCTCCGTCCAAATCGTAATCAAGAAAAGTGGCTTGCGTTGAATAACTTGAATCTGCAAGCCCAAGTGTTTGAGCTAAGTCTTTGAAATGAGGAATACCTTTCTCATCCAATCCCTGATTGATGAGAAAGATATTTGGTACATTTTTATCGATGTTCGGATGGACCGTAGAAACATAAACATCCAATAGTCCATCGTGATTGATATCAACAATTGACACACCTGTACACCAAAGGCTTGTCTTGATGCCAGCAGCATCGGATACATCCTCGAAAGTCAAATTGCCTTTATTAAGATAAAGAGAAGAACTATTAATGTTCCCGGCAAAGAAGATATCAGCCAGGCCATCATTGTTAAAATCTGCTACACCTAAACCTGCACCATTATACAGGTATTCGAATTTCAGGGCATTCAATGTATCATTCTCCAGTAACACATTTGAAAAGTGTATACCTGAATCATCTGGTCTGATCAATTGAAACAGTTTACGATCTTGCCTGCATCCATTGAACAGAAATAAAAGTGCGACAACCGTGGTAAGTGCAAAGATTTTCATTTACGAGAACATGTTTTTTAAAATAAGTAATCCCGGAATTGAACATTCCGGGATTATCAAATCAGATAGGGACTATCTTAAATTAATTAGTGTATCCAGGGTTTTGAGATTCTGATGTTAAGTTGGAATTAGTATTGAATTCGTCTTGTGGAATTGGTAAAAACTCATATTTATTCACCTGGAAATAGCTAATAGGGTCTGTGCCCGTGAGCTTTCCATTTGCCCTCCAACGAAGAATATCAATATTTCTGATTTCCTCTCCAGCAAATTCTACGAATCTTTCGTGCTGAATAGCCTTAAGAATCTCATCCTTGGTCGACACCGGAAATCCGGCATTATCCATAGCAGCTGTTCCGTAAGCTGGCATGCTCACACTACTCCTGTTTCTAATCTGGTTAAGGTAGCCTATAGCATTTGCTCCTGTACCAACTTCATTCTCGCATTCCGCGAGCAACGTCAATACATCAGCATATCTCCAGAGTCTGTAGTTAATACCATCGTTTACATCGAACCCGCCTGGATCAAGCTTATACATTAGCGAATACTTTCTCCATCTGACCTTTACTTGGTTTCCTTCGAACGTAGTGGCATTATCACCAGCAATGTTAAAGGTTGTCTTGCCATCACCACCACTGGCTACTAACGTCTTAGATCCATCGGCGAAAGTGTTTCCCGGGAACCAGAAAGAGTCAGTAAGTCTAGGGTCGGCATCTTCATATTCAGCGATTAACTTGTCTGATGGAATAAGGTTTGCCCATCCAACCGCAGAATATTCCTGGGAGCGAACCCAACTATCGGCTGACGAACCGTTACCTGATGCATCCCAACCATAGCCTGTATCCAAAAAACCAACCTCAAAGATCGACTCGCTGTTATACTCCGCCTCTTCGGTGAAATTGTCAAAATAATTACTAACAAGGCTGTAAATACCAAGGGCCTTCACTCCTTCGAGAGCAGTTTTTGCTGCTGCGTAGTCTCCTTTGCAAAGATTAAGTTTTCCGGCTAGTGTGAGTGCGGCACCTTTCGTTGCGCGTCCCAGGTCAGCGGCTGCATAAGTAGCAGGCAAAGCAAGGCTTGCGGCATTTGCATCTGCAAGGGCAAAATCGAATGTTTCAGCCTGCGTTGATCTTGCCTTGGCATCAGCAAAAGCAGTTGAAGATTTGTCATAAAGAGGAACACCACCCCATAAATTACCTAGCGTATAATAAGCAAAGCCTCTTAAGAATCTGGCCTCCGCGATATACCGGTCTAGTAACGGTTTCTGATCTGCTGTCACTGTCAGAGCTGTTCCATTTATGATAACAGCATTAGCACGTTGTACCATTGTGAATAGGCCTTTCCAGACATCTGTCATTACTGCATTTGTATAGGTGTGGGATCCATTCAACAACTGCGCTCTTGGAACCTCCAATTGCCCGCCACCGGCTTTCATTTCATCTGATCTGAGATCATGAATAAAGAAGTATTCTCTTCCTACCAAACGGTTGCCTTGCAGCACCGCATAAATCGCATTCACCCCAGTTCCAATCTGATCCAATGTAGCATAGTAATCACTCGTTGGTATCTGATTCGGAGTATGGGTATCTAACAAACTATCCTTGCACGAAGTGATCAGCATCGTCACTAAAGCAATGGTTAATATTAAAATCTTTTTCATATTCAATTTTCAATATGGGTTAAAATCCAACTTGTACACCACCTATGAATGTTCTCGGCTGTGGGAACTGCCCATAGTCAATACCTTGAACTAAGAAGCGGTTAGGGTCAGTAGTATTGTTGATGTTGCGACTGCCCACTTCAGGGTCATAGCCTTTGTACTTCGTTACGGTCAACAAATTCTGAGCTGTTACGTAAATTCTGAACTTCTTGATAGCTCCATTCGTGAAACTTAAAAGCGAAGCAGGTAATGTATAACCAATATTCAGGTTCTTGATACGAAGGTATGAACCGTCCTCCAGGAATCGATCGCTTGGTCTGGCATTTGAATTCGGATCACCGCTTACGGCTCTTGGAACATTTGTCTTGGTATTTGTAGGTGTCCAGGCATTTAATACTTCAGTACCCGAATTGAACAACCTTTGCATACCTTCTGTTATTACCCTTGTACCATTATAGATTTTGTTACCCTGAACACCTTGAATAAACATTGTTACGTCGAAACCTTTATACTTAGCTGATAGATTTAATCCATAACTAAACTTCGGTAAAAAGCTTCCCATGTCCTTCATTTTTCCTGTAAACCGGATATCACCAGGGCGGGTATATTTACCCGCGTTAGCAGGATCTTGCCATTTGGCGAGATCAACGGTGCCATCGCTGTTTAAAGGAAGGACTAGTCCCGCTTGTGTTGGTTTTCCTTCGCCGTTGACAATCTCTCCTTCATTTTGGAATATGCCTTTCGTTTCAGAAAGGTAAAAATGCTGTATGCTCGATCCTACAACGGTTCTGGTAATATTACCTGCTCCATAATCCTGACTACCGCCAGCATAGTATGCAGCGTTTTCACCATAAAGTGCTTTTATTTCATTTCTAATGATAGAAACATTTCCGGAAGCATTAAAGGTGAAATCGCCCGCTACCTTGTTGTAACCAGCTGTTAATTCAACTCCCGAATTTGTCATTTTTGCGATGTTCAGCGCAGTAGATTCGTCCAAGCCTAATGACCACGCAGGCTGAGTGCCCAAAATCAGATGGTTAGTATCCTTTATGAAATATTCGGCTGAAAACGTGAATTTATTGCTAAACATTCCCAGATCAAACCCGATGTTTTTCATCGTTGAAATCTCCCAACCAAATTGGGGATTCGGGAGCTTCTGATAATATGCCCCTTGGACTAGACTGTTATTGAATGGGTAAAATGAATTTGTTAAAACAGGTGAAACATAACTGTATGCATCGTTCGGTTTAGCTCCAACCTTCCCATAACTTGCTCTCAATTTAAGATCGCTGATTTGGGTAATACCCTGCATGAAACTTTCTTCGCTAAGCTTCCATCCCACTGACGCACCAGGGAAGTTACCCCATTTATGACCGGGTGCAAAGCCTGAGAACCCGTCCCTGCGCATGGAGGCACTCACCAGGTATTTTCCTTTGAACACATAATTCACACGACCGAGGTAGGAAAGTAAATACGTTTCCCAGCTTTGATTATCGACAGTCAGATTAGTTCCTCCTGTTAAATTGTTAATTGCATTTGTAGGGAGTCGTCCACTTGTGTTCAGGAAGTTGTTCTTCTCATCCTGTCTTTCAGCAACAACAACCGCATTTATGGTATGGCCACCAAATGTTTTATCATACGTCAACTGGTTAGAATAATAGAGCGAATAATAACTGTTTCTATTATCTGTTAAATTGTGAGTGGTTCTGGCTTGATAACCGCCGTCGCTAAAGATTGGATCATTTTGTAGCGCATGGTCTTGTGAAGAATTTGCGCCCAACGTGAACTTATATTTAAGTGCCTTGGTAACCTTAAACTGCAGGAATGTATTACTCAGGATATAAAAATTATGATTTAATCTTTTATCCATTAACGCCAACCGAACAGGGTTTTCAGGGTCAGAACCATCAGCTGATGTAGTACCATTAAAACCACCCGGATTATTCGGATTGCGGACGGTTATATATGGAACCGAGCGGAGCATATGCATGACCATCGTTCTTCCACCACTTTCTAACTGATTTTGATTGTTGCTTTGCGTAACCTGCAAGTTCTCGCCAATCGTAAACCGGTCGCTGATTTTTGTTTCCACACTAAGTCTTCCGTTGTATCGGTCAAAAGAAGTTCCCAACATGATTCCCTCTTGTTTAAACCTTCCGAACGATAAGTACATCTTCGTCTTTTCGGTTGAAGCTGAAACAGAACCCTGAACTTGTGAAATAGATGCAGGCCTGAACATCTCACCTTGCCAATCTGTATTTGTTTGAGCAAATGTTTGGGTTGTCCCTGCATAAATTGGCTGATTCATATTAGAGAATCGCGAAGGCGGGGTGCCTCCTGCATTAGTTGCCAGCGCCGTGCCATAAGCAAGGTACTGATCTCGATTTAGCAAATCCAATTTCTTCCAGGCGCTTTGAGTACCTGTATAGGCTTCAATATCTACATGGACTTTCTGATCCTTCGATCCGCTTTTGGTGGTAATAATAACGACGCCGTTAGCAGCACGTGATCCATAGACTGCAGTCGCAGCAGCATCCTTTAAGATTTCAACTGACTCAATATCTTTTGTATCCACACTATTCAGGTTGAAGTTTGGTGCAGGAAAGCCGTCCACAACGTAAAGAGGATCCGCATTTTGTGTGATCGAACCAATTCCGCGTATGCGAACAATTGCGCTTGAACCAGGACCTCCGTTATTGGTAACAAGAACACCAGGAACACGTCCTTGCAATGCTGCTGAAACGCTGGGGACAGGTAATGCTGAGATGTCTTTCGAACTGACTGAAGCAACTGCTCCAGTCACCGAAGACTTCGTCTGCGTACCGTAACCCACAACTACTACTTCAGCAAGCGTGCTTACATCCGGATCCAGAGAAACATTTATGACAGTCTTCCCGGCAACAGGTACTTCCTTAGCGCTGTATCCTATAAAACTGAAAACCAGAACTGCATTATCATTGGGTACAGATAAACTGTATTTGCCATCCTGGTCTGTAGATGTACCATTAGTAGTACCTTTAACAATTACGTTCACGCCTGGTATAGGCTTGTTCGTTTCATCCATTACTTGTCCTGTTACAGTAATATCCACAAGGGATATTGTAGTCAGGTCCGCAGCATGCAAGTTTAAATTGCATAGCAGTACTGCGATCACAAGTAGGTAATAATTAATTTTCTTGTAGTTTTTCCTCATAAAATTGGTTGGGAGTTGTGTAGTGAATTTTGTTTAAGTCTTCCTAAGCATAACTACTATGCTTAATTCTTTGACTTGTCATTAAAAGTTTCATGTTAGCTGGAATTGAATTTGTACATAGGTATTTGGTTTAGTGTTGTGTCAAATCATAGATGTTATCTATACATCACATCATCGCCCTTATATCGCAAGTATTCAAACGATGCACTATTGGTAGTTTCAATTCCTGATGAGGTAGCATACATTCCAAAAACACATCCAATAAATCCACCGGCTACTTGCGTGCTCAGAAATTTACCGTCAACATTATCTTTCAGGAGTTTCCAATTATTCAGATTCTGTGCGTAGTAAAAACTATATCGATCACCTTTTGCATCAATACGAATCAAAACTTTTCCCGAGGTAATGTTTGCTTGTGTGAGCAGTTCCATTGGTTTTCCATCGTTACTGCTTTTGAAAAGTTGTATGACTGGCTTTTCCTGATTAACTGATTTACACAAGTAGTAAAAATGATTTTCGTCTTGAAAAATGATCAACCCTGCTTTCTCATTATCAGACTTTGCAGAAAAGTCAAACGATACTTCGGTATTGCAATTCAGATGTTGTTGGCGCTTACCAATGAAAGATGGGTTGCCCAATTCCATAACCGTTTCGGGTTTTAGTTTGAGGGTTAAACCTTTTGCCTTGCTCAGGCTAAACGAAGTACTATCAATTGTTCTTAAAAATAGAAGTGCAGGATCGAGTTGTTTTTCGAAAGTAAGCGTGTACTGAAAATTACCGCTCTGAGGCTGAGCATCTTTTTGCTTTACTTCTTTGAAATTAGTTTTGTAGGAGTACTGTACTACTTTATTGTTGGGATCAACGATTGGCCAGCCTTCCTTCCATTCTACCGGAGCAACAAATGTTTCGCGGCCGGTATTGTAGTAGTTACCTTCATAAGGTCTTACTGCCAGAAAAACAGAATAAGTTTTCCCATCGGGTCCCTCAACAAATTGTGCATGACCTGCAGAAGTAATCGGATCTTTTCGATCAGCAGGCAGATCCTTTTGTGTTAAAATAGGATTGTTCTCATAGGGAACATAAGGACCCCAAACTGACTTGCTTCGTAATACAACTTCAGTGTGATTTACAGATGTTCCACCTTCTGCTGCATACAGATAGTACCAATCATTTTTCTTTAAAATATGTGGTCCTTCAATCCAGACCGGCTTCTTGCTAATATCAACACCACCATTGACTAATATCTTTTCCTCTCCTATCACCTTCAGGGCGACAGGATCAAATTCATACATCCGAAGTGTTCGATGACCAGAGTATTCAGATTTGTTATCTGGAGGATCACTGTTATAAATAATGTATGCTTTATCCTCATCGAAATATAATGACGGATCGATTCCTCTTACTTCAGGCAAAAAAACAGGATCGCTCCACGGACCCGCAGGATCTTTTGCTGTTACAACAAAATTTCCGCCACGATCAATGAGTGTACACGTTACGTAAAAGATACCTTTGTGATGTTCAATAGCGGGTGCAAACAAACCTCTCGTCATGCGATGCCCCATGAAGTTCATTTGTGACGGTCGACTGATTACGTTGCCGACCTGTTTCCAGTTTTTTAAATCCTTGCTGTGAAAAACCGGTATGCCAGGAAAATATGCGAACGTTGAATTGATTAAATAATAATCACCATTCACATGCAATACGCTGGGATCGGGATAGAACCCAGTAAGGATTGGATTTACAAGAGTTGTTTGCGCGTGAACAAAATTGTTCCTCAAAAGACAAGCGATGATAAAACCAAAAGCAATTCGTACGGTCATATAGTTAGGTAAAGGCAGTTGAACCGATTTGCTATCGC
>DATJHZ010000107.1:0-13611 GCA_035493595.1 Cyclobacteriaceae bacterium
CATTCAGGAGAGCATTTATAAGAAAGCACTCACCTTTAGAAACAGCATGATCACCCCTGCTGATACATTTGATGAGTTGAAGAAAATACTTGATGAAAAAGGCGGATTTGTTTCAGCGCATTGGGATGGAACACAGGAAACTGAGGAGGCGATTAAAAATGAAGTGAAAGCAACCATACGCTGCATTCCTTTAGATGCAAAAGAAGAAGAAGGAAAATGTATTTATTCTGGTAAGCCATCAGGTAGAAGAGTGTTGTTCGCGAGAGCATATTAGAGAATTACGATTTAGGAATTACGAAGTACGATTTAAAAGCTGTCTCAATTATTTTGAGGCAGCTTTTTTGTTTCTTCTTCTAATCATAAAAATGATAACAGACTCTTTGTCAATCCTATAAAATAGATTGCTGAATGACTTTAATATGTTGTCACCTTCAAATTTGAGATGAGCATAAAGTCATCTTTGTTCATATAAAATGAACCAAACTTCAAGGTGTCAAATAGAGCAGGGGCCGTAATTAATGAACTAAAAACTTCGTGACCATTCAGGTATAGACTTATTCTGGTGGACTCTTTACGGATAGCTATATGGATCTGATTTGTAAGAGATGCTTTTAATGCATCAGTCACAAGATGAAAATCAAGGTTGCTATTTTTGCCATTTTCAAAAGTCTCAGCATCTACTTCTCCAACCAGTGTATTGAATGCAAAGTAAACACCATAATTTCCCGGATAGTTGCTTTCATTTAAATCTGTTTGCTTGTCTTTTGATGAGTACAAATAAATAATGTAATGAGCATCAGGAGTAGGCGCTGGATTAAAAAGTGCATCCCACTCCAAGCCAAAATTCTCAGGAAGATTTTTTAAAGACTGAGGTGAGAATAATCCGTCGCCAGATAACTGGAGCCATTTTTTGTCATTGACAGTTCGGACTTCGCCACTGCCAGTACATTGCCAGTTGCCTGGCAATTGACCAATAGTTGCTGAAGCAAAATCATCAGACCAATACAGTGTATTTCCCGCAGTAAAATCCGTTCCGTAAATAGTATTGACGTTTATAGTCGGAACCGTAGTAGGATAATTATTACCTGTGTTGTTGGTGTTATTGTTAATGGGTTGATCACCTTGAGTTGGATAGTTTGGATAAGTGTTTCCTGTTTGCTGTTTATTCTGTTTTATCTTTCTATAGATTTTACCAGGAGCATTGAAGATGGCATTTATCCCCGTATTGATGCCAGTATTGATCGCCTGATTGGTGCGATAGACGGCTTCATTTTGAGCAGTTTTTCTCACATCGATAATTTGTGCAAAGCCTTGAAAGCACAGTGCTGATGTTATAAAAATTGTAAAGAGTGATTTTCTGCAACCCATAACTTTTATTCGTTATTTAAAGTTAGTGGATTCTTTGAAAGAAATGTACTTCTTAGTGAATCTTTCACTGGATCATAACTTGTTTGCAACGATGAGCACCTATCAGGCGTAGGTCAACTTATCACTTTTAGAAATCATTTTGCGGGTGATCAATAAAAAAATCCCGTGCATAAGTAATTATGTGCACGGGAAGTTCCTCGCTTATTGCGATTTCTATTTCAGTATAATGGAATATAAATTCCCGTCAGCACTTCCAAAATAAATAACACCATTTTCTACTATAGGTGATGAAATGATAGGTCCCAGCTTATCGAATTCATCCATAACTTCCTTTGTTGAACTATAGAGGGATTGATCTTTGTCTTTAAACAAAAATTGAAAATCAAGATAGTCGTTGTTCAATACTTGTGCTGCATTTGCGTTTCGACTTTCAGTAGCAAATTCACGCCATTGCTTTCCCGCGCTTGAAATGTCGACTCCAAACATTTTGCCGGTATAATCACCAAAGTAGATTTTCTTGTCGGTTACAAAAGGTCTGTCAAATACATAACCATTTGCTTTAAATCTAAATTCTTCAGCACCTGTTGACGCATTTAGCGATAACATCAGGTATGAATCTGATGTCCCTACATAAACATGTCCGTTCTTAATGCGGGCTGAGCCAATAACCCATGCGTTATTCAATGAGTCAGACCAAACCTTGCTACCCGTTTCGGCATTCAACGCAAAGAACACCCCATCACGAGTTCCCAGATAAACATTCCCACCATCAACAGCTACGGTTGATTGGATGCCGCTCATATAGATATTATCACCAGTATGAAAACTCCATTTCTCTTCTTTGGTTTTTATATTAATAGCGTGAAGTGCATCCCAACTACTGATATAAATTAAATCATTGTTGATTACTGGAGTGGTGTGTATTACGTTTTGCGTTTTGTAATTCCACTTAAGAGTTCCATCATCTGCATGTAAAGCATATAAATTTCCATCGCTGCTTCCAAAGTAAACAGTTAGATCAGCATCATTCTTATCAAGAATTGGGGAGGAAAGAAAATAATCCCACGGGTCTGCCATAAACATATCAGCTGGCTGCATACCCCAGTAGCCCAAACTGCCAAAGTGTTTTTCTCCTTCGGTTTTAAATTTCCATTTCTCTTTTCCAGTCTTCGCATCTATGGCATAGTAGTATCCATCAAAACTGCCAACATAAACAACATCTTTGTACACTGCTGGTGTTGAATGAACAGCGCCTCCAGTTGCAAAGGTCCATTTCACGGCACCACTTGAAGCTTCAATAGCATATAGATTTTTATCTTCGCTACCAACATAGACCACACCATTTTCTAGTGTTGGAGATGAATATATCCGGCCGTTAGTTTTGAATTTCCATTTTAGAGCACCAAGTGTTTTGGTGTCTGTATAAGGATTAGTCGGAGTGTCGTTACAGCTATAACAACTTAATATGCTAACACAAACAAGAATTAATGAAATGATTTTCTTCATAGTACTTAAGGTTTCCCGCAAAAAGAAGGAAATTCAAAAGAGTACCGCTATGAACAGGATGAGCAGGTCAAAAATCCTGATAAGATGGATCAGAGATCACACAAGAAGAAAACTATACGTTGTTAAGAATATGATCCAATGACTCCTTGTAGTTTCGGCTAAGCTTAAGTTTGATGCCACTTTTTAAAGTAATGATGTAATCGCCATGGAAGTACGATTCCATTGTTTCGATCCAATTAATATTTACAATGTTCGATTTGTGAATACGAACAAATTGCGATGGATCCAGGATTAGCTCGAGCTGTTTAAATGTATAGTTGGCCAATTTTATTCCATCCTGCGTGTGAAGTTTTACAAAGTTGCCTTCGCTTTCAATACTAAAAATAATTTCTACAGGCACGAATGTAATCTGTCCATTGTTTTTAGAGATTAGTTTCTTCTTATATGCGATTGGTAAGGTGGTTTGTAATGATGTTAATAAATCTTCAACGCGTTGTAGTTGTGTTTGCACACTTTGAGCTTGTATTACTTGTCTTGCTTTTTCAAGACATTTATAGAACCGATCATCATCATAAGGTTTTAGTAAATAATCAACTGCTGATTTTTCAAATGCCTTTATTGCATGCTGATCAAATGCTGTTACAAATACGAAGGCAGGTATGAAATCTTTGTCAATAGTTTCAAGCACCTCAAAGCCATCCATGCAGGGCATTTGTATATCAAGAAAAGCAAGATGAGGTCTTAAGTTTGTAATAGCCTCGGCGGTTTCTTTGCCGTCTTTACAAATTGCCAATATCTCTATGTCTGACTTTTGCGAAAGTAATATTCTTACAGATTCTCTTGCTGCTGGCTCATCATCAGCAATAATGGTTCTTATCTTATTCATACAATAGGAATAGTCATTAAAACCTCAACACCTTTTTTATCAATGTGATTGTTAATGGAGAAGGAGCTTCGATCGCCATAAATCTTTTGCAATCGAGAAGTAACATTATTCAATCCAATACCGGTATTATTTTCCAGTCGCCAATTTTGAGGCAACAACGATCCCTCATTGTGAATTTTAAGAATGAGGTTGTTATTCTCTATCATACTTGTTATTGATATTAGATGGGCATCACTTGCTCTGGCTAATCCGTGTTTAATGGCATTTTCAAAAACTGGTTGTAATATAAAGTGAGGTACGTTTACTTTCATGCTCTCTGCTGTTATAGTTTTTTTAATTTGAAGCCTATCACTAAATCGAATTGATTCGATATCAAGATAGAGTTCGATAAATTTCAATTCGTCGGCCAGTGAAATAAATGTGTTATGATTGCTATATAAAGTTGTTCGAAGAAAGTCACCAAGTTGTGTGATCATTTGGATGGCTTTGTTATGCTCTTGTGCCCGGATCAATGAGCTGACAGTGTTTAATGTGTTAAAAAGAAAATGAGGACTAACCTGCAATTTTAATGCTTCAAGTTCTGCCAGGTTAAGTTGATTTATTAATTCTTTGTTGCGTAATTCTACCTCTGCAGCATGTAGTGCATTTTGTTTTTGTTTGCTGTTAGATTTATCTGCAAAGATGGCAACGGTTATAAGTGAATAAATGGCGAAGTCCCATGCCATCTGTGAGAGGTATGCATTTACATATTCGTTTAACGAAAATTTACTAAGATCTCTATTAAGAAAAATACTGGTGGCCCATAGGCGTAAATGGGAAAAGAAGAACAACACCACAAAAGCCAATAAAATCTGTACGCTTAAATTCTTTTTCCAAGATGTTATGTCCAGTGGATATTGATCATAGAAGTACATCACTATAGGAGTAAGCAATGCACATAAATACCATGCGGGAAGTTGCTTGAGTAGCATCTTTAACCAGCTAACGTCTGGATTTGCAGACTTGTAATTAAGATAAAGCTGAGTAGTAAGGCTTATGGCTACTAATGTCCATATGGCAAGTATTAAAAGCCATGTTTTTAAAGTGAGATTCTTAACAGGTATTGAAATCATATTGGAATCAAGCAACGTCTGAGTCGGAATTTGTAAGCTTTATGAATTTTGAGAGTATGATGTTAACAAATTCCTATGATTAAAATTGATACTCAAACTTAATGATCTTTCTACTCCATTTGTGAGTCTTGAGAATGAAATGATTTTGATTCACTTTTTTATTTCTACAGTGAAAAAAGTCAGATACTTTGATCCAAAGAGCTAAATCTGGAATGGATTGAGCGATTATCGAATTAACTAGAATTGTATTTCAATAATCCAGTAATCTGACAAACTCAGATCCAAATTATAATTGTAGCTTTGAACACGTATGGAATGGCTAATTGTTCTCTCACTCCTTATTGTAGGGCTTATACTGATTGTAGTAGAAGTAATATTTGTGCCTGGTACAACCGTGGTTGGCTTTATTGGCTTCGGCATTATGCTCATCGGGGCGTGGCTTGCCTACGGTTATTTTAACCAAGGTGTCTTTTGGGGAATAGTGGGTGGAACAGCACTATTATCTACAGTAATTTTTATTTGGGTATTCAGGGCTAAACCCTGGCAACAGTTTGCACTCAAAACTGCCAGCCAAAGCAAAGTAAATGAAGGCATAACGGACGGCTTAAAGGAGGGTGACGAAGGAATTACTGTATCTGTGCTTCGACCTGTTGGCAAGGCTGAAATTGGCGATAAAACTGTGGAGGTAAGTACACTTGGTAATTATGTTCAGAGCGGCACACCTATTCGTATTATAAAAATATCGTCTAACCATATTCTTGTAGAACCCTTAACTAACTAATTTATATTATGAGTGCAGTGTTACTATTATTCGTATTTCTGGGAGTTGTATTTTTCTTCATCTTCCTGTATTTCATCCCTGTTGGCCTATGGATTACCGCTGTTTTTGCCAATGTAAAAGTCACCATTGGAGAACTTTTTGGTATGCGTATCCGTAAGGTTCCACCCGGCATCATTGTAAACTCATTAATAACTGCTACCAAAGCAGGTCTCGCAGTAACCACTCGTGAACTTGAGACCCATTATTTGGCAGGAGGTAATGTTCCAAATGTTATACGCGCACTTATTTCCGCTGACAAAGCGAATATCAGACTTGATTTTAAACAAGCTACAGCCATCGACCTTGCAGGTCGTGATGTATTTCAGGCTGTGCAAATTTCGGTTAATCCTAAAGTTATCACTACGCCAAAAGTTGCGGGTGTTGCCGCTGATGGTATTCAATTAATAGCAGTAGCACGTGTTACAGTACGTGCTAGTTTATCGCAATTAGTGGGTGGTGCAGGTGAAGATACAATTCTGGCTCGTGTTGGAGAAGGTATTGTCTCGTCTATTGGTTCGGCTAAATCACATAAAGAAGTATTAGAGAGCCCGGATAAGATTTCAAAACTTGTATTATCAAGAGGATTGGATGCCGGTACAGCTTTCGAAATCCTCTCCATTGATATTGCCGATGTGGATGTAGGAACAAATATTGGTGCCAAACTTCAAATCGATCAAGCTACGGCTGACTTAAAAGTTGCGGAGGCTAAGGCCGAAGAACGCCGTGCGATGGCAGTTGCATTAGATCAGGAAATGAAAGCCAAAGCGCAGGAGGCAAGAGCTGCCGTTATTCAAGCTGAAGCTGAGATTCCTAAAGCAATAGCTCAGGCATTTGTTAGCGGTAATTTGGGCATTATGGATTACTATAAAATGCAGAATGTTCAGGCTGATACCGACATGCGCCAATCAATTTCTGGCTCAGGTAAGGGATCAGCAACACCCCCAAAGAAAGAGTAGTAGAAATTCTAATTGTATTTATATAAAAGAGCTGTTTCTATTTTGGAGACAGCTTTTTTTATGTCAGCACCGCAATTATGAAATAACAAGGAGCGGCTAATTTTGAAGAACAATCTCAAATTTATAAGTGAATCACCGGACCTTGCAGGAAAAACAAGGAAAACAATGGAGTTAATGAAAAGATAAATAGGAAAATATCTGACAAGAGTTTTGAAAACGAACAAAAGCGTATAATTTTGCACTCCCCTTTTTTAAGGCCGAAAACGAAGAAGGGGGGATAAGCCTGAGTTTTCAGGTGATGTTCTTTAAAATTTTTATGGGGAGATACTCAAGCGGCCAACGAGGACAGACTGTAAATCTGTTGACTTATGTCTTCACAGGTTCGAATCCTGTTCTCCCCACTTAATCA
Source organism: Cyclobacteriaceae bacterium (assembly GCA_035493595.1). Taxonomy (GTDB): domain Bacteria; phylum Bacteroidota; class Bacteroidia; order Cytophagales; family Cyclobacteriaceae; genus DATCRE01. Next base: position 7,058 of record DATJHZ010000107.1, read on the forward strand.
ATGTCAGATTTTGAATTTCAAATCTCAGATTTTAACTGAGATTTGAAATCAGAAATCGAAGAATTGAATCGCGGGAGTAGCTCAGTTGGTAGAGCGATAGCCTTCCAAGCTATAGGTCGCGGGTTCGAGCCTCGTCTCCCGCTCAACGAATTATCAGATTTCAAATTCTGGATCTCAGGGTTTGAAACTTGAAGTTAAAGAAGAGCAGATTTGAAATTTTGAACTTGAAATTTTGAATTTATCCCGCTGTTGTAGCTCAGGGGTAGAGCACTTCCTTGGTAAGGAAGAGGTCGAGAGTTCAATTCTCTTCAACAGCTCAAGAAGTTGTTGAAGATCTTTAACAATTTCACAACCCGCCAAAAGAGGCAAGGTTTTTTTGAAATATTGAAATTTGAATAAACTGAATGCAGGTGCCTAGCGAACACCATGATGTATCAGCAAATTCACGAATAACCCTTATTCGACAGGCTTACTATGTTTGGGGTGTAGTCTTCTTGGAAGAAGAAGACGTAGAATTAAGAAACTTGATTTTATTAATAACTATACACTTTAAACTTTAACTGGAATTTTCAAATATGGCAAAAGAAACATTTGACCGTTCGAAACCACACGTAAACATCGGTACAATTGGTCACGTCGATCACGGTAAGACTACCTTAACAGCTGCAATTACAAAAGTACTTGCTTCCAAAGGTTTAGCTGCAATGAGAGATTTCTCTTCAATTGATAACGCACCTGAAGAAAAAGAACGCGGTATTACAATCAATACCTCACACGTTGAGTACGCTACAGCAACCCGTCACTATGCTCACGTTGACTGTCCAGGTCACGCTGACTATGTGAAAAACATGGTTACTGGTGCTGCTCAGATGGACGGTGCTATCCTTGTAGTTGCTGCAACTGACGGACCTATGCCACAAACTCGTGAGCACATCCTTCTTGCTCGTCAGGTAGGTGTACCTGCTCTTGTTGTGTTCATGAACAAAGTAGACTTGGTTGACGATGCTGAATTGTTAGATCTTGTTGAAATGGAGGTTCGTGAATTGATGAATGCTTATAGCTTCCCTGGCGATACTATGCCTGTTATCAGAGGTTCTGCTTTAGGAGCTCTTAACGGCGAGCCAAAATGGGTTGAGAAAGTTGAAGAATTGATGGACGCAGTTGATAAGAACATTCCTATCCCTGCTCGTGCTATCGATAAAGATTTCTTGATGCCTGTTGAAGACGTGTTCACAATCACTGGTCGTGGTACTGTTGCTACTGGCCGTATTGAAAGAGGTATCGTTAACACTGGTGATGCTATCGACATCCTTGGTATGGGTGCTGAAAACTTGAAATCAACAATCACAGGTGTTGAGATGTTCCGTAAGATCCTTGACAGAGGTGAAGCTGGTGATAACGTAGGTTTGTTATTACGTGGTATTGAAAAAGACCAAATCAAGAGAGGTATGGTTATTTGCAAGCCGGGTTCAGTAACTCCTCACGCTAAATTCAAAGCTGAAGTTTACGTATTGTCTAAAGAAGAAGGCGGTCGTCACACACCATTCTTTAACAAATACCGTCCACAGTTCTATTTCCGTACAACTGACGTGACTGGTGAAGTTATGTTACCTGCAGGTGTTGAAATGATCATGCCTGGTGATAACGTATCTATCGAAGTTCTTCTGATCAACAAGATCGCTATGGAGAAAGGTCTTCGTTTCGCTATCCGCGAAGGTGGCCGTACTGTAGGATCTGGTCAGGTAACTGAAATCCTTGATTAATTAATTGAAAGTCAATAGGGAGCGTTTCTGAGTTTTTTCTCAGAAACGCTTTTATTTTCTTATTATTTGTCTACCTTTGCAGTCCTTTTGGGCTGAAGGTACACGGGTGCAGTTCAGAAGGTTGGGCATTTTCCGTTAAGGAATTAGTTCAAACCCTGAAAATAAGTTTAAATAAACGGGTGTAGCTCAATTGGTAGAGTAGCGGTCTCCAAAACCGTTGGCTGGGAGTTCGAGTCTCTCCACCCGTGCAAAAGCAGAAACAATTATATGGAGAAGCTTAGAAACTATATTGCAGAGTCTTGGGACGAGATCAGGAACAAAGTTACCTGGTCTAAGTTTAGTGAATTGCAAGGTAGCGCCATCTTAGTGTTGGTTGCTTCTACGCTTTTTGCACTAGTAATTTGGGCCATTGACTCGGCTATCAAAGGCGGACTTCAATGGTTATATACCGTTAACAATTAAGGTAATGGTAGGCGAATTGAAATGGTATGTATTAAGAGTGGTCAGCGGCCAGGAAAAGAAAATCAAATCTTATCTGGAAACTGAAATTGAGCGCTCAAAGCTTACGGATTTCATCCCTCAGATTCTTATCCCTTCTGAGAAGGTGTATGAAATGAGAAATGGAAAGAAGAGAGTTCGTGAAAGAAACTTCTTCCCAGGATACGTGTTAGTATCTGCCGATTTAACAAACGGAGAAGCTTACCATACTGTAAACAATATTCCGGGAGTTATTGGTTTCTTAGGAAACCATGGTACCAGTGCTACAAAAGATCCGGTGCCATTACGTCAGTCGGAAGTAAACCGCATTTTAGGTAAGGTTGACGAGATTGACACATTTGAAGAGAAATTAGAAACACCATTTATAAAAGGTGAATCTGTTAAAGTAATGGATGGTCCATTCAGCGGATTTACTGGAACAGTTGAGGAGATTTTTGAAGAGAAGAAGAAACTCAATGTAATGGTGAAAATATTCGGCAGGAATACTCCTGTTGAATTGAATTATATGCAGGTTGAAAAGTTAGATTAAAGATAACATGGCAAAGCAAATTATTGGTTATCTGAAGTTACAGGTAAAAGGCGGTCAGGCAAACCCTGCACCTCCAATTGGTCCTGCTCTGGGTAGCAAGGGTCTTAATATCATGGACTTCTGCAAGCAGTTTAATGGTAGAACGCAAGATAAACAAGGGCAGATTTTGCCTGTGTTAATCAGTATCTACAATGACAAGTCTTTCGACTTCGTTATAAAAACTCCTCCAGCAGCAGTATTGATTTTAGATGCCGCTAAAAAACAAAAAGGATCCGCCGAGCCTAACCGCGCGAAGATCGGATCTATCACCTGGGATCAGGTGAAAACTATTGCTGAAACTAAAATGCCCGATTTGAATGCATTTAAAGTTGAGTCAGCCATGAAAATGGTTGCTGGTACAGCAAGAAGCATGGGTGTTACAGTGTCAGGAACTCCTCCTTGGGATAAATAATCAGACCGATGGCAAAGATTTCTAAAAACAGAAAGGCAGTCCTTTCAAAAATAAACCTGGAGAAAGAATATACTCTGGATGATGCTGCAAAGCTTTTAAAAGACATTTCATTTACAAAATTCGACGCTTCTGTTGATATCGACATTCGCTTAGGAGTTGATCCTAAGAAGTCAGATCAGATGGTAAGAGGTGTTGTTGCCCTACCACACGGTATCGGTAAAGACGTGCGTGTATTAGTACTTTGCACACCTGACAAAGTTCAGGATGCAAAAGACGCTGGTGCAGACCACGTTGGATTAGATGACTATATCGCTAAAATTGAAGCAGGCTGGACAGACATCGACGTGATCGTTTGTACACCTACAGTTATGGCGAAAGTGGGTAAACTAGGTAAAGTACTTGGTCCACGTGGTCTGATGCCAAACCCTAAATCAGGAACTGTTACGCTAGAAGTTGGTAAAGCCGTGAAAGAAGTTAAAGCCGGTAAAATCGACTTCAAAATTGATAAACAAGGTATCATTCATTGCAGCATTGGGAGAGCTTCCTTCTCGGCGGACAAAATCCGTGATAATGCTGTAGAGATGATAGCTACTGTTGCCAAACTGAAACCTGCATCTGCAAAGGGCGCTTACTTTAGAACAGTAACGATCTCTACAACGATGAGCCCAGGCATCACGGTTGACAAAGGCTCTATTGCTGGCATTTAAGAACTAAAAAACACATGACCAGAGACGAAAAAGGACAAATAATAGATGAGTTGGCGCAAAAGTTTGCAGACCATGCTCATTTCTACATCACTGACGCTGGCGGTTTAACCGTAGCTCAGGTGAATGCCTTTAGAAGATTGTGTTTCAAAAGTGGAGTTGAGTACCGTGTTTACAAAAACACGTTAATTCAAAAAGCTCTTGAGAGACAAGAAGGTGTTGACTACTCACCATTGTTTAAGGTATTGAGTGGCTTTTCAGGTGTTATCTTCTCGAAAGAGGCTGGTAACCTTCCTGCAAAAGTTATCAAAGAATACCAGGCAAAGGTAGAAGGCAAGCCTGGCTTTAAAGGTGCTTCAATTGCTTCTGACCTATTCGTAGGCAAGGAGAATCTGAACATACTAAGCGAGCTTAAATCTAAGAACGAGCTTATCGGCGAAGTTATTGGCTTGCTACAATCACCTGCGAAAAATGTTATCTCTGCTCTATTGGGCGGTGGGCAGCATAAAGTAGCCGGATTGGTTAAAGCGTTGGAAGAACGTGCAAAATAATTGTTGAACTAAGAATTAATTAAACTTTACAAAAATGGCTGACATTAAAGCTCTAGGAGATCAACTTGTTGAACTCTCTGTTAAAGAAGTAAGCGAACTAGCTTCTTACCTAAAAGAAACATACGGAATCGAGCCTGCAGCTGCTGCTGTAGCTGTAGCTGCTGGTGGTGCTGCCGCTGGTGGTGCTGCTGCCGCTGAAGAGAAAACTAACTTCGACGTTGTGTTGAAGGCTGCTGGTGCTAACAAGCTTCAAATCGTTAAGCTTGTAAAAGAATTGACTGGTCTTGGCTTGAAAGAAGCTAAAGATGTAGTTGATGGCGCTCCAAAAACTATCAAAGAAGGTTTACCTAAAGACGAAGCTGAAAACCTCAAGAAACAACTTGTTGAGGCTGGAGCTGAAGTTGAGTTGAAATAACTCTTTGAAGGCGAGGGTACCGTCTAACGCTATCTAGTTAGGCCCCTCCCGATGTTAAAATCGGGTGGGGTCTATTTCTATTTGTACCCACATTGATTTATAAATACTCATTTCGTTCTAGTCCAGGATTTAGAACTCTTAAACGTTATCACCTTGGCAAAGAAGAATAATAACGGGCGGATCGACTTTTCTTCCATTGAGAAGATCATCGACTATCCTGATTTTCTGGATTTACAACTCCAGTCTTTCAAAGATTTCTTACAAATAGAGACTCCTGCCGAGAAACGGCAGAACGAAGGGCTCTATAAAGTATTTGCAGAAAATTTCCCGATTTCAGATTCCCGCGAGAACTTCGTGTTGGAATTTGTTGACTATACAATTGATCCACCTAAGTATAATGTGGATGAGTGTATTGATCGTGGTTTAACATTTTCTGTACCCCTAAAAGCGAAACTTCGCCTCACCTGTAACGATGAGGATAATGAGGATTTCGAAACTATTGAGCAGGAAGTATTCCTTGGTAATATTCCCTATATGACCGAGAAAGGTTCTTTCGTGATCAATGGTGCTGAGCGGGTTATCGTATCGCAGTTACACCGTTCACCAGGTGTGTTCTTTGCTATGAGCAAACACACAAATGGTACGAAGTTGTACTCTGCACGTATCATTCCATTCAAAGGATCATGGATTGAATTCGCTACCGATGTTAACGCAGTAATGTATGCGTACATCGATCGTAAAAAGAAATTCCCTGTAACTACATTGCTGCGTGCAATTGGTTATGGTGCAGATAAAGATATACTTGATCTCTTCGGCTTGTCTGAAGAAGTTGAGGCTACAAAAAATCCCCTAAAGAAAGTTGTTGGTAGAAAGCTTGCAGCTCGTGTTCTTAAAACATGGACTGAAGATTTCGTGGATGAGGATACTGGTGAAGTTGTATCTATCGACCGTAATGAGGTTCTTTTAGAGCGTGATCATATCATCGAAGCTGAAGACGTAGATGTAATTGTTGAATCTGGTGCGAAGTCAATCATTTTGCACCGCGATGATATCAACATTGCTGATTACACCATCATCTTCAACACACTGGCAAAAGATAACTCAAACTCTGAAAAAGAAGCTGTTGAGCAAATCTATCGTCAGTTAAGAAATACAGAAGCACCTGATGAACAAACAGCTCGCGATATTATCCAGAGCTTGTTCTTTAGTGAGAAACGTTATGATTTAGGTGAGGTAGGTCGCTACAGAATCAATAAGAAGTTAGGTCTTGACCTGAGCTTTGATCACAGAGTATTAACGAAGGAGGATATCATTCTTATCGTTAAGTATCTGATTGGCTTGATCAACTCTAAAGCTGTTGTCGATGATATCGATCACTTGTCAAATCGTCGTGTAAGAACAGTAGGTGAGCAGTTATATTCTCAATTTGGTGTTGGTCTTGCGCGTATGGCAAGAACCATCAAAGAAAGAATGAATGTTCGCGATAATGAAGACTTCAAGCCAGTTGATCTGATCAACGCGCGTACATTGTCTTCAGTTATCAACTCATTCTTCGGTACAAATCAGCTTTCTCAGTTTATGGATCAAACCAATCCATTGGCAGAGATCACTCACAAGAGAAGAATGTCGGCACTCGGGCCAGG
>DATJHZ010000108.1:0-20779 GCA_035493595.1 Cyclobacteriaceae bacterium
GTTGGGTAAGTTCTTCGTTTAGTGCCTTGAGCTTTGCCTCATATTGTTTTCGGTCAGTGATGTCACTCACAAATACAGCCACACCATTAACAACATCTTTTTCTCCGTAGATTGGATTATATGTAAGCTGTATATATCGATCGCGATACTGCGGATAGTCTAATCGCTTTTCAGTAATAAAATGATTTCCATTGAGTGCATTTTTCAGATCGGCCATAAGCCACTTTTCATCTTTAGAATTCTCAATGCATTTGCGTTTGTCTGTGCCTACTTCAATATCTGCTTTATAAAGTAGCTTCATAACACGCTTGTGGTTTTTGTTGAAACTTGTGTAGCAGAAATTCTTATCTATAGCAAAAATAGATTCACCAGTGCTCTCCATCACAGCTTGCAGATTGGCATTGAGCTGATTTATTTTACGCTCAACAACTTTAAATTCTGTTACATCAGTTATAAAACCAATAATGAATTTATTTCCCTTCTCATCAACACTTAGTGATTTTACCGTCAACAGATCACGTTTTGTTCCTTTACTTGTTATGGTCTCTTCATTTAAATAAATTTTTCCATCCTTAAGAATTTTGTTATCTATCTTCCAGAATAGTTCGGCTTCTTGCTGTGGTAAAAAATCTTTGTCGGTCTTTCCCTGAATTTCATCACGCGATTTTCCTATAAGTTTACAGAAGGCATCGTTAAAAATAATCCAGCGATGTTTTTCATCTTTAACAAAAAGTGGTGCCGCTACGGTATCAATAATGCTATTAAGAAAGTTGCGTGATTCCATGAGGTTGATCGCGGCTTCTTTTTCTTTATTGATGTCTTTCAATGTGCCGACGAAATACATTTCATCTTTTCTTTCCGGCAGAAGTTTTACATTAACCATCCCCCAGAAAGTTGTACCATTCTTTTTGTAGAATTCTGCTTCAACATTATGCAGCACCGATTTCTCTGCCAGCTCTTGTATGATTCTTTTATGCTCTGATTTATTTGCGTAAAGATCTGCTGGTTTGATCTTCAATAACTCTTGCGTGTTTTTATAACCCAATGTTTTAACAAGAGCGTCATTTACATAGATGAAATTTCCACCGACGATTCCCATATAAACACCTTCAGAAAGATTTTGTGTGATGGCTTCCAGAAGTACCTGAGTATTTAGGGCCTTTTCTTCGGCCAGCTTCTTGTCAGTTATATCACGAAAGTTTGAAACAATACCATTGATGTGCGGAACGTGAAAGAAGTTGGTGAGTATTGACTCTGACCAGTAGTAATGACCTTTTTTATGCAGCAATCTCTGGATGAGTGTCACACTCTTGCCAGGCTTTGTAAGGATATCCAGAAAAGCATCTCTGGATACTTCAACTTCATCGGGATGAACAAATTCAGTACCCTTTTTACCCAGCACTTCGCTAACTGAAAAACCGCTAATTCTTTTTACCGGGGAGGTAGCATACATAATTGTTCCAACATCGTTGTAAAGAACAATTCCTTCATGAGCATTTTCAACAAATGCTTTGAAGCTCCTTTCATCAATTTCTTTTTGAATCTTTTTCTTTGCTGGCTTCATTAAGGGAGCCGGTTAAAGAAGGCTTATTATTCTCATCCTTAAGTGAAAATAAGGAAATAAATTACCAGTTCTGCATGTATCTAAAAAATAGGACACCCAATCAATCCTATTTAAGCAGCGCGTCAAAGGTATTGGTTGCCACGAAATGATAATTAGGTCGCGCCTTACCATAAATAGAACGCGCCAATTCCTTACCTTTTTCTGTCTTGATAAGTTCGTTGTACAATGGACTTAAAAACTTTCTTCGCCCAGTATGTATTAGAAACTCTTCCAGCTTAGGATAAGCCTTCTCATAATTAAAACGTATAGCTAATACTAACCATTGCGTTAGTATTTCAGCATTGTGTGACGATGTAAAATTACCAAGCTTATCAAGTGCCTGCAGTTGTTGAGGTGTAAGCGTGTCGGGCAGGTTCTTTAAGAAGTGCAACCATTCATGGGTGCTCCAATTTTTAATTACTTCAGCATTTAACTTCTGACTTGTTTTCCAATCCGCAATAGCTACATCGACTTTATCGAAAAGAACAGATGCAGGCTTCGGACAAGTTTGTGGTAATCCTTCTGAAAAAATCCACGCCTTAAACATTGAATCGTCTAACGCAATCTTATAGTTAGACTGATAAAATTCTTTGATGGATTGGATAAAACCATCTGTATTCATAACTGTGAAAGCATGCTTCGAGAAATAATATTTAAGAAAAGCATCGAATTTATCACGGCCATATTGCTCCTCTATTGATCGTAAAAAGAAGTATCCTTTATTGTATGCTACTTCTGTTACGCCATCATCAGGATTACGGCCAGTAAGGTCTAATTTAAGTTTTGTATCGGCAGCATGACCATCGTCTGTGAGTGATTTTATTTCATCTTTAAGATCCTGAAGATTTAGTGAAGCGAGCATCTCAGCGTAATCACGACCATAAAGTTTTTCCATGATGCGCGTTTCAAAATAAACGGTAAAGCCTTCGTTGAGCCAGAAATCATTCCAGTTAGAATTTGTAACCAGGTTACCAGACCAACTGTGTGCAAGCTCATGCGCTATAAGAGAGGTTAGTGATCTGTCGCCAGCTAAAATAGTTGGTGTGGCAAATGTCAGTCTTGGGTTTTCCATTCCTCCAAAGGGAAAACTTGGAGGAAGTACAATCACATCGTATCTATCCCATGCATAAGCACCATACAAATCTTCAGCGCCCTTGATCATTTTTTCCAGGTCTGCAAACTCCCAAGCGGCAGTATCAGTCATTGATGGTTCAGCATAAATACCACTTCTCTCACTGATGGCTTTGAATGAAACTCTACCAACAACCAATGCCAAAAGGTATGATGGAATTGATTGCTTCATTTCAAAATGATATTCACCTTTTTCATTCAGCACTTGTGGATTAGATGCACTCATCAAGGCCAGCAAATCATGAGGCACAGTAACATCGGCATCATACGTAAAGCGAATGCCTGGTGAATCCTGACAAGGAATCCAGCTACGAGCCAAAATGGCTTCAGATTGTGTGAATAAAAATGGAAATTTTTTATCTGCTGTTTGCTGTGGTGATAACCATTGGATGGCCTCAGCATCAGGGCTTGTTTGATAGTATAGTGTAACTTTTTTTGTTGATGGTTTAATGTCAATGGTTAGAGACTGACCAAAGATTGGAATATCTTTTTCAAGCTTGTAAGTAGTATCTTCTTTATCATCAAGAACTACTTTTTCAATAGTAAGTTTTTTTGTGTCGAAAATAATATGACTTGCTGATGTTGATGGTTGAATATCCCATGCAGCAACAGCGTTGATTATTTTTTTATCAAAGTCTACAGCAGCTTTCCAATGAAGATGAGTAACGCGTGCTTCATTGGGGTTGGAAAAAGAATGAATATCAGGAGGTGTCACAGTTTCTGTTTTTGGAGGTTGACAAGCGAAAAATATTATTGAAACTAAAAAGAGCAGATTACTTTTTAATGGAAACATATTGATTAATTAGTATTGAACTGTTTAATTATAAACAAACTCACCATACTCACTCTTCACTGTAACTTGTTTCTTGTCTGATGCCTCTACTCTCCCAACAATCTTTGCTAACACGCCAAAGCTTTCGGCAATACTAATGATCTGGCTGGCATATTTTTCTTCAACATAAACTTCCATGCGGTGACCCATGTTAAACACCTTGTACATCTCCTTCCAGTCGGTACCGCTTTGTTCCTGAATAAGTTTGAAAAGTGGTGGCACTTCAAACAGATTGTCTTTAATTACATGAAGGTTATCTATAAAGTGAAGCACTTTGGTTTGCGCACCTCCACTGCAATGCACCAGCCCATGTATATGCTGACGCAAGCTCTTCAATACTTCAATGATAATCGGAGCATAGGTGCGTGTTGGTGAAAGTACCAGTTTGCCAACATTTAATTCAGCGCCGGGAATAGAATCTGTAACTTTATGTTTCCCAGAATAAACTAACGCTGCCGGAACGCCTTTATCATATGACTCCGGATATTTTGTTGCATAACTATTATCAAAAACATCGTGGCGGGCAGAGGTCAGACCGTTGCTACCCATACCACCGTTATATTCATCTTCGTAGATAGCTTTTCCGTAAGAAGACAAACCAACAATAACATCACCTGAACTTATTTTTGCATTATCAATAACATCAGCACGTTTCATACGAGCTGTTACTGTGCTATCAACAACAATGGTTCTTACCAGGTCTCCCAGATCGGCAGTCTCGCCGCCCGTGCTTACAATCTTAAGCCCGTGATCTGTTAACATTTTCAATACCTCTTCTGTGCCATTAATGATAGCGGATATTACTTCACCAGGAACAAGATTTTTATTTCTGCCGATGGTAGATGAAAGAAGGATATTATCTGTTGCACCTACACAAAGCAGATCATCAATATTCATGATGATCGCATCTTGTGCTATACCTTTCCATACAGAAAGATCTCCCGTTTCTTTCCAGTAGATATATGCAAGTGATGACTTCGTTCCGGCACCATCGGCATGCATAACAGTACAGTATGCTTCATCATTACCCAGGTAATCAGGCACGATTTTACAAAATGCTTTTGGAAATAAACCTTTATCAAGCTTGCTGATAGCCTGATGAACATCTTCTTTTGAGGCAGAAACTCCACGGAGATTATAGCGATCGGACACAGTAATAATTCGATTTGATGACTCTCGCAAAGGTGCGAATTAAAACCATAAGATGGGAGCAAAAACTAAGGACTGAATATGCCCGGAGTTGAAAAAATATCCGGTTAGTTTTTAGACGTGGAATTTTTTGGGAAGTGTAATGGTAAAAGCACTGCCCAAGCCCTCCTGAGTAGAGCATTCAATGGTGCCTCCTATCCTATCAAGAAAGCGCTTTGCTACGAAAAGACCCAGACCGGTAGAACTTTCTCCCGAGGTAGGTTTTGAAGACAGCTTTTGAAACTTGGTGAAAAGCTTGGGCAAATCCTCATTGGTAAAACCACGAGCCTGATCTTTGACCGTTATCAGAACACATGTTTCTTTGTTCTTAACAACGACATAAACATCCTTTCCCTCATTTGAAAATTTGATAGCGTTAGAAATAAGACTATCCGCAACTCTGCCTAAGCATTGATTGTCGGAAAAGACAATAGCATCTTCGTTCGCATCAAGTGAGATGTTGATATTTTTTTTATCGGCGAGTGATTTGAAATTGCGAACGGTGGTCTGAACAAAGGTCTTGATATTTATTTCCTCCAGATGAAGATCAATACCACGGTATTCAATGTTACGGTAATCAACGAGATTACGAATCATGCTTAATCCATCGGCTACAACCTGATGAATTTTATCGAGGTATTGTTGCTGCTCTGTGGTGAGCGTTTCGCTGCCCATGTGAAGTAACTGAACCAGGGCATATATCCGATTTAGCGGGGCTTTGATATCGTGCGAAACGATGCTAATAATTTGCTGCTTTTCCTTATTGAGTTCGTCAATGGATTTCAGCAAATTACTAATCGATTCATGCTCTTCGCTTGCTTCAACCATAAGGTTAATTCAGTTTTCAAAATTACGTCTTCAAAAACTGAAAATTGGGAGCATGTCAGAATTTCACTCTGATTTGGTCTTTATAGTCGACGGGCACACGAATTGGGAAGCCGTGATACGTAAGTTTTAATGACCCTTTGTACTGGATTTCCATTTTCTTACCGCCAATCATACCCAATAGAGTATCTAAAAAACCCAGTTCTTTCATGGCTAATTTTACATCGAGTGCTATTGAAAACTGATCGTGAGCAGGTATAATCGTAGTTAGTTTCTGGTCTATCTCTGCTACTTTTTTACCATTGGCAAAAACCTCAACATCAATTTTTTTCAGGCGCATGCGCTGATTATTCGGATTATAAAAAAAAGCCTCTGCTTTCAATCTTGGCTCTGTTGTACCATCGACAACCACATTCTTAATTCCCTTAAACTCAATGTCTTCTTTTAAACCATTGCAGCTCGTAACCATAATAATAGTCAGTAGCATGAGCAGATTTATGGCATGACTAATCAGCACTGTATTCACTTTTCTCTTCATATTCGTAAGTATAGACACTTTAGACATTAAATTTGTTACATGGATAAAATTTTTGATGCCGTTGCTGATGGCCTTGCAGAAAACGGCTTTGCTGTAGTTGATAATTTTCTTACACCTGGAGAGGTAAGTCAAATTCTACAAGTAGATGAATTCAAAGACAGTGCCAATCAATTTAAAAAAGCAGGGATTGGTAAAAAACAAGGCTTACAGATTAACGAAGGTATTAGGGGCGACTATATTCATTGGCTCGATAAAAATAATGCTTCACCAGCAGTAGCAATTTATTTAAACAGGTTGGCAGAACTTATTCAGTATCTCAATCAAAGTCTTTTCTTAAGCCTTAAAGATTATGAGGTGCATATGACGGTTTACCCGGCGGGCAGTTACTATAAGCGACACCTCGACCAGTTCAAGGCTGATGATCATCGAAAGCTCTCTGTTATTTGCTATCTTAATAATGTTTGGACTGATAAAAATGGCGGGCAATTACGCATGTATTTACCAGATCAATCTCTGGATGTACTTCCGCTGGCGGGCAGGTTGGTTTGTTTTAGAAGTGATCAGATTGAGCATGAAGTTCTACCCGCTACCAAAGAGCGTCTAAGTCTTACCGGGTGGATTTTAGATCAATTGATAGACCTTAGGCATTTATAATATTTATCTATTTGAACCAGATCTTTTATTTTTTGTTTACTACTAAAACTTAAACAATCCTATGAAAAAGATTATTGTACTCTTTATGTTAACATTCGCCACGTTTCTGGCAAAAGCACAAGGCGATGTGGCCATCTGTCACACTCCGGCAACGGAGAAGTTTGCTATGTTTGCTTCTAACAAAAGTTTTAACGCTGCTCACCCAACGCCACGTATCTACACTCACATAACACAGGAAGGTGGCAAAATGATTACATTCAAATGTGCTGATGGAGTAGATGCCAACGCCTATCTGCTTACTGCAAAAAAGAAAACTAATAATTGGATTTTTGTTTTTCAAGAATGGTGGGGACTAAATGACAACATTAAAAGACAAGCTGAAGATCTGTTTAAAGATTTGGGCAATGTAAATGTTATAGCACTTGATCTATATGATGGTAAGGTTGCTACTGACCGCGAAAATGCGGGTAAGTACATGCAGGAGTTTAAACAAGAGAGAGGCAATGCTATTGTAAAAGGTGCGATAGCTTATGCCGGCAAAGATGCAAAAATTGGTACCGTTGGCTGGTGCTTCGGTGGTGGTCAATCCATGCAGGCTGCACTTACTTCTGCCAAGCAGGCTGTTGCTTGTGTTATGTACTACGGTATGCCTGAAGAAGATGTCACTAAACTTAAAACTCTTAATTGTGACGTGCTGATGATCTGGGCTACTAAAGATCAGTGGATAAATAAAGATATGATGGACAAGTTTGAAGCCAATATGAAAAGTGCCGATAAGAAACTTACTATAAAACCCTATGATGCAGGTCATGGTTTCGCCAATCCGAGCAATCCCATGGGTGCTTATGATGAGACGGCATATAAAGATTCTTATAAGAACACACTTGAGTTTTTTAAAGGAAGATTAAAGTAGTATCCTCCTCTTCAAAGCCATAACAAAGATCAACACTCCATGAGGGTGTTGATTTTTTTATGTCCGTTTGGCTTTGCTGCAAGTTTAACAAGTATTGTTATTTTTGATCCCAGACAAACATTTAAAGTATGAATGGTAAAGTTGTTATCATCACAGGTGGATCCTCAGGAATAGGTAAGGCACTTGCCGAAGTCTTCGGCTCCAGAGGTTCTAAAATTCTGATTACAGGACGTAACAAAGAAGAACTTTTAAAAGCTGTTGACGAGCTGTTCAAAAAAGGAATTACCATTACTGGCTTCCAGGCCGATGTGAGTAAAGAAGAAGACAACAAGCTAATGGCGCAAGAAGCTATTGCAAAATATGGTACCATAGATATTCTTATTAACAATGCCGGCATCTCGATGCGTGCACTTTTTGATGAAGTAGATCTGGATGTTGTAAAAAAAGTGATGGATATTAATTTCTATGGTGTGCTTTATGCGACAAAGTATTGCCTGCCAGAAATTAAAAAAAATAACGGCTCTGTTATAGGTATTTCTTCTATTGCAGGCTATCGTGGTTTACCTGGGCGCACTGGTTACTCAGCATCCAAGTTTGCGCTAAATGGATTTCTGGAAGTGCTGAGAACTGAGTTATTAAAAACAGGTGTACATGTACTCACTGCATGCCCTGGTTTTACAGCCTCTAACATTCGGGTTAAATCTCTTACAAAAGACGGAACGTCACAAGGTGAATCACCTCGTGATGAAGGGAAGATGATGACAGCAGAAGAATGTGCTCTTCATATTTACAATGCTACTGTAAAGCGTAAGAATTCACTGATATTAACAACACAAGGCAAGCTCGCCGTTTTCATGAACAAATGGCTGCCACGCCTGGCCGATAGGTTAGTTTATAATGTTATGGCGAAGGAAGCAAACGCTCCAATCAAGTAACGCTCTTGGTTAGAGTCCAAACAAAAAACCCGCTTATTTCTCAGCGGGTTTTTTGTTTTATGAGTCAAAGGCAATTAGGTTTTATTAAGAAATACAATTTTAACATTATCAGCTCTATTAACGCTTTTGTAAAAATCAATCAGTTCCTGATAAGCTTCCGGCGGAAACTCTCCTTTATTCATTTTAACGCGACGAATGTATAGAAGGCTTCCCTGGTCTATAGAGTACTTTGTTTCATATTCACCAAAGCGCGAACTGAGTTTTGTTGGTTCAGGCAAATACTCTGGATAAAGTTCTTCAGGCAAATGATATCGAATGGTATCCAGATCCATATAAGTCATCTTTCTGTAGAATTTTGTTTTTCTGTTTTCAACTTTCTCCGGCATATACGTTGACCGGTTCATAAGATTGGCGATTAGAAAAACTCTTTTACCACTAACTGTAGCAAGCCTGTTTAATGTTAAATCAACATTAACAACAGCTGATGGTATTTTTTCTTTTCTGTTCAGCATCGAAAACGTGTTGATATCAAAACTTGGTATGCCCATATTTTCTTGCAGCCATTTACGCTGATCATCATAATTATTACCGAGCATAAAATTCAAATGATCATTTTCGTATTGTAACCCGGCGTAAGTTGTTTTCACTTTTGCTTTTGCATTGCCATTCGCTTCAACAAAAACATCTGCTGTTCTGGACTGTACGTTTTGCTCTGCTGTATATACAGGAGTCCTAACAATTTTAGCACCATCTTCTGTTATTGCAAGTGCCTTTCTGTCTCCAGTGAATTTTCCAGAATAAGCAAACGGGTTGGTCTGACTCGTACATTCAAGCCATATTGAATCTTTCCCGTTAGGAACACAAACTGTAGCATGATTGAATTGTGAACTTGGAAAATCTTCCATCAGTCCATGATAGCCCTCCCCTGCATAAATTAAAATATAGTTGGCTTTTATACCCACCTCAGAAAGCAGGGCCACTGTATAATTCGATAACGCTTTACAATCACCATACCCGGTCTTATCAACAACAGTAGCTTCAAAGGGTTGATAACCTCCAATGCCCAGTTGAATGCCTACATAGCGCGTTCTGTTTTGGAGAAACTCATATACAGCTTTAGTCTTCTCTTCTGTAGTTTTTAAATTAGCTGTCAGTTGTCTGATCTTTGCCTTAGTTTCTTCAGGCAAAATGTCTCTTCCTTTATTTAAAGATGCAATCCACTTTCCATACGATTCCCATGTTTGCATGTCTCCAATGTAACCTTCAAATTCAAAGTGACTCGGAGCAGCTACTATATAAGGTATAACATCAAGCGTTCTAGCTAAAGGTTCAAATTTTATGGGTTTCAGATTTTCGAAATTCCATTCAAGAGATTCTAGTCCTTCAATGATATCTTTCTTTGGTTTATTTTCAATATTAAACAGCTTGTAGCGCGGTGCTAATGAAGGAGGATAAATCAGTTGGTATGATGCATGTTGCACTGAAACTTTTTCATCTGGAATAAAATAAGAACCATCAATATGGTATAAGAATTTATATTCTTTTTCATATTCAAAAACTACGGTATAAGGATATGTTGATTGAGAAAGATTGGCTCGTTTAAAGCGATCATCATTAAATAATGAGCTTCCATCAAAAACACTTTGATCATAGATTTCATTGGTTTTTAATTTTCGGATCAGTTTGCCGTTAGCATCATAAACGCTACCACTAAAATCAGTCAGCTTTGTTAGCTTATCATAGAACTGAGTTGTTGATGCAAATTCTTTAGCGTTTTCATTGAAAATAGTAACAGCATAAAATGCATTGAGAGTCGCTTTACTTTGCGAAAGAATTTTAAAAACCAATTTATCTTCTCGCACAACAGCATTGACATCTTTCTTTAATTCTTCAGGAATGTCACTCACCGGATATTTAGGATCACCCGCCTCAGCTGAAAATGATAAGGCTAGTACTGCTAATATTAAATAAATAATTTTCATCATAGACTATTTCTTTTTCAACACAATTTGTTCGGCTTGCTTGGCAACTACTTGATTATAAAACTCGCGAAGATTAGGATACTCATCCTGAATAAAAAGACTTTTATTAATCTGTAGGTTGCTGGTCAGTGTAATAGTATTGCCTATTAGATTCATGCTATACATATACTTTGCAGAATTGCCTGGCATCATAAAAATTTTACTCGGCGGAAGCTCATCAACCTGGTAGCCCTCTGGAACTGTTATTTTCGCCATATAAACGTTTTCTTGTTTTGTTCCATAGTCAACGGGGTATTCTCTTTTCTCAAGCTTGAATGGATTTTCACTCATATTACCTTCGAGAAATGGATTGATGTAAATCACATTGCCGGTTGTTGACGCGTGTTCTGGTATTACGACTTCGTGAATTTCTTTTGCCTGAACTTTAAGATCTTTCATATTTTGAAATTCACTTTTGTCAACCTGCCAGGTTTTTGTTCCAAGAAAATCTTTTAGATACGCTTCCTCGCCATCTTTATGATATGATTTACGCATATCATAAGCATCGTAACCATCACGCGAATATTGAAGTTTTCCTTTTAAATCGCCTTTATCGGTTAACATCATTTCAGCAGTGATTGATGTCTTTGACTTAGCATTTGATACAACGTCTATCCAACCCCGGTTTAATTTCGAAACCACGAGACCCTGCCCATTCAAACAGCGCTCTGGCAAAATATCCATTGGCAGATATTTTTCTGTTGCATCGAGCAAAAGTGTTTTATCCTCTAATCGAACGGCACATATTACGTAGTTAAGTTGCTTACGCATTGGGTAAGCTTGTCTTATAAAACCATGATCGCGTGTACTCAGCGCGATCATGTCAACAGAAAAACCTGCTTTATCAAGCATTGATGCAAGCAACAAATTGATATCAGCCGAAGTGCCTTTCTTGCTTTCAAGTATCTTTTTGAAATTGCCAGCATACATATCTTTTGTTCCATCCCACTCAATGTTTTCTTTTAGATAAGTATGGATTGCTTCTATTTTCTTTATGGGTTCCGTTACACCTGCTGTTAGTTGTGCCACCTGATCTTTCAAAAAGCCAGACTTGTCAATCACCTTTCCAAAGTCTTCATCTTCTATCAAATCATTACTAAGTTTTTCCCAAGAACCCATGACTTCATGTAGTATACCTCCCGGGAATTGATAATAGGACAATGCAAAATTTATCTTTGATATATAATCATTTTCGGTTGTCATGTACGGCTCTTCTTTAAAAGCTGGCACATCTTTCATCACCCAATGATGTGCATTCTCAGTAAAACCGACATTGGGTTTGGACTTAACCTCATAAGTTGTTGGGGAAAGATAACCCTGCATGTATTTTTGAAATGTAAAAAAATCGGGTAGCATAGCCCAGTATTCACTGTGCTTTACAGGAACATCCCATTGAAATTTCCAGTTTGGAAAACTTGTAATAAAATCAGAAGTAATTTTATAAGAGTATTCTATAACCGAGCCCTCTTTCACGTTTGGCAACGCAAAACTTAACTCATTATGATTGCGATTTATCTTCTTTTTAAAGACAGCATCTTTCGCCATTTTCGATTCAACAATCTTTCCGTTTTCCAAATTGTATGTTGAAGCTTTCAAATTAATAACTTTCTCTTCATCAGATCCTGAATAGTATAAAGGAACTTCAATGGAAGCCAGGTTTATGCCTCGCTTATTCAAAACTTTAATCCGCACATGTTTCTCAAAAGTCAAAGACTCCATAACACTAGTAAGCGTTAAATACGCTTCTCCATAATCTACCAATACAACGGCTGAAGCAGAAGAGTCTTTTGGATAAGATGACATTGTCATCTCTTCCATTGAAACATTACCGAATTTAATGGGTGATTTCTGAGCAAAAATCGGTTGGATAATAGAAAGCGATACCAGCGCAAGAATCAATCTTCTCATGGGTCTTTTATAGGATTAGTTAGCCCCAATTATAAAAATATTACTTGATTATATGAAGCAAAGTTTATTCTAATTTTACCTAAACTAAGTAAACACGTCCCATTGGCTAAATCTAAAACAACATTCTTCTGTCAGAGCTGCGGCTACGAGTCGCCAAAATGGCTAGGCAAATGTCCTTCGTGTACAAATTGGAATACCTTCGTTGAAGAGGTTGTACAAAAGGAGGATAATAAAAATGATTGGAAACCTTCTTCAACACGTGAACGGGTATCAAAACCAAAAACGCTCGAAGAGATTGAATCCGGACATGAAAAAAGAATCAATACATCGGATGGCGAATTGAATCGCGTTCTGGGAGGTGGGATTGTTCTTGGGTCATTAGTACTTATTGGTGGTGAGCCTGGTATTGGTAAATCTACCTTGATGCTGCAACTGGCATTGTCTTTACGCGATTTAAAAATACTTTATGTTTCAGGTGAAGAGAGCGAGCAGCAAATAAAAATGCGTGCTGAAAGATTGTACGATTCTTCACCACAAAAACTCATCAACAAAAACTTCTTCACTCTTACAGAAACCAACACGAAGAATATTTTCTTAGCTATTGAATCTGTTGAACCAAACCTGGTTATTGTAGATTCTATACAAACACTTTATTCTAATGTCCTGGATTCTACTGCTGGCAGTGTGGCTCAGGTTCGTCAGTGCGCTGGTGAGTTGATGCGGTTTTCAAAAGAAAATAATACTCCTGTATTTCTGGTTGGTCATATTACTAAAGATGGTTTACTGGCCGGACCTAAAGTACTCGAACATATGGTTGATACGGTATTGCAATTTGAAGGCGACAGACATTTAGCCTATCGTATTTTGCGAACCACCAAAAATAGATTTGGTTCTACTTCGGAGATTGGCATTTATGAAATGTTGGGATCAGGCCTTCGTGAAGTTTCAAATCCCTCGGAAATATTAATCTCTCAAAAGGATGGTCATGTTAGCGGTGCTACCATTGGCGCTACAATAGAAGGTAACAGACCATTACTTATCGAAATACAGTCTTTGGTAAGTCCGGCATCTTATGGCACACCACAACGAACACCTACGGGCTTCGATCAAAAAAGACTCAATATGTTACTTGCTGTTCTTGAAAAACGTTGTGGATTTAAAATGGGTATGCAAGATGTTTTTCTGAATATGGCTGGTGGTATAAAAGTAGAGGATCCTGCTATTGATCTTGCCATTTGCATTTCTATCATTTCCTCTATGGAAGAGATACCTGTTTCAGATAAAGCCTGCTTCGCTGCAGAAATAGGATTGGGCGGTGAACTTAGAGCTGTGAATAGAATTGATCAACGGATCTCTGAAGCTGAGAAGCTTGGCTTTCATGAAATCTATATTTCTAAATACAGTCAGAAATCTCTTGATCTAAAGAAAACTAAAATACAGGTTAAATCATTTAGCAAACTAACTGAAGTATTTCAGGATCTGTTTGGGTAGTATAATCTTGTGTTCTTATTTTTTTATCAAACGGATGATCTGATTAGTATTGCCTTGTTCTAACTTGAGAAGGTAGACACCTTGAGTTAGCCCTCTTGCATCAAGTAACACATCTTCATTGCTATTTTTTTCAGTAGCAAGATTACCAGTGGTTGTAAAGATTTTTATGTTCAACCTTTCGTGTAGTGGATTTTGAATGGTTAGAAAATCAGTTACCGGATTTGGATAAACTTTCAATGTAACATCTTCTTCATTTTCAGTTCCTGTTACTAAATCCGGTACCGTTAGCTCAATGTCTTTCGTATACACCAAATATGTTTTGTCTTTAAAAAACTTCTGTGAATCCTTTTGATAACTTGCCCGAACTACAACACTGTACGGATTATCACGGACAAGATTTGCTGTTGATTTTATTTCGAGGGTTCCAACCTTAATAGTATTGCTATCTTCCGTTACAGAATCTGTTGATGTGAAGGAAAATGTTTTGGAGTCACTCATTAGCGCAGAGTATGCATCTAATTTTAGTACAGAACCACTTATGTCTTCTGCAAAAACTTTTAATACATAGGATGTTTCTTCAGGAATGAAAATTCGTCCATTCGTTAAATTTTTATTATCTGAAAGTGCTGGGGCAGTTTGATCATCAGTTACAACTAGTTGAAAGTCCAATACTAAATATCCAATAACTTTATCATTTTTTACCTGGATCACTTTCACAGCATAAGCATATGCTCCAACAATAAAAGCATTTTGAAATTTTGTGTCCCATGTCAGTAGCCCCGTTAAAGTATTAATGGAAAAATTTTCGGGGAATTTATAATTCGCAACAAGTTCATGTTGCGACATACGTGGTGTATAGGGATAATAAAACAGACTGTAATCATTCGAATCTTTAGCGGCGAAGGAGTAAGAAAAATCCTGGCCTGAAACAGCTTTAAGTATAGTGGGGACTAATAACTCAGGACTATAATATGCACCAAAAAAGGGATCGATCGTAAAATATGATTCTACATAAAATGGCGTATTAACTGAGTTGTCAAAGTTAAGTATTCCTTCATTTCTATTCACCTCTATGTATGAAACCAGATATGCGCCAGAGCCAGGGTAATTATGTGTGATCTCAAAAATCACTTCACTGGTAGATCCTGAAGGATCTAGATCAGTACGAACAGTTCCAACAGTTTCTGGAACATTTATATGTGTACCATCTCCAAAATCAAGAATGCCCGAATTACTGTGACTAAACCCCACATTTGTACCCTTGCCAAGAGTGGTTGAATAAATGTGAAGAGTTATTTTATAATTATTACCGTCTTGATTATTAATAGAAATATGGCCGCCTTTTAAATGGGTGCTATAGGATGGAACAAAGGCTGTACAGAATAAAATTATGAAAGAGAGTAGTCTTATATGCATAAGGCATTTTTATATGATACTAAGTTAATTAATGTCTAAGTTTTTCCAAGCTTTAGCATTACCACTTGGTCAAACACGATTAATGTCATAATTTTTACTTGCTTAAAAAGAAGCCAGTTTTATTACTACTTTTATACTGTTACAAATCATTGATATTCGATTTATGAAAACACTTGCAATTTTAGCTGTCTCCATTCTGCTAACATCATTTTCATTACCTCCCAAATCAGTTAAGTTTCAATACTTTTTTAAAGTTGACGATCAATATGACTGGGTGCAGGTAACGAACCAAACAATAAAGCAAAGTATTATGGGTATGGATCAAGTGGTAGAGAATACTGTGAAAGCTTCTATACTTCTTAAGGTTTCAGCCCTTACTTCAAATGGAGCCAAACTTGAAGCCCGTTACGTCTCCATGAGTATGAGTATGAAACTACCTGCAGGTATGGGCTCACAGGACCTTGATTCAAACGGTGATCAGGAGAAGTTGGAAAACAAAGTGATGAAGGCATTAACCGATAAACCATTTACAATTACAATAACCAAGCAAGGTAAAATCGAAAGCATTGACGGTGAGGAAAATTTATGGTCAGACTTTTCATCATTAGGTTTGAATAATGAACAACTTAGCGCAATGAAGTCTACACTTGAACAAAATTTGAGTGAAGGTTCATTGAAAACTTCCTTCCAAATGGTTCTGACAAGTTATCCTGAAAATCCTATTAAGCCAGGTGAGCAATGGAAAAACAAATTAGGAGCAGGATCTAGTTTTCCTCTTGAAACAGAAAATACCTGGAGCATTGCAAAAATAGAAGGTGAGACAGCTAATCTTTCAGCAATTGGTGTAACTAGTACTACAGACAAAACAAAAGTAGTGAGTTTGCCCAACAACATTAAATCAACTTTTGATTTAGCAGGAGAGCAAAAAGTTACAAGTGCGGTAAATGTTAAAACGGCATGGCCCACTCAGGTTACTATAAATTCAGAGATCAAAGGAAACATGAATCTTCTGGCTGGTGGAATGATTCCTACCGATCTGGCTGTACCAATGTCTATTGTGACCACATCAAATTTTACTGTCACGAAGAAATAATTATTGACTAGCTGATCCGGCTCCAGTTAACTGTTGTTTTTCTCATCGATTCAATTTGTGTTTTAATAACCTGGTTCTCTGGCTTCAATAAAGCCGGATCTTCATTGAGAATTTCTATTGCTGTTTCGCGCGCTTGTTTTAATAGCTCACCGTCTTTGGCAATATCAGCTATCAACAGATCAAGAACACCGCTTTGCTGTGTACCCATTAAATCACCAGGACCGCGAAGTTTAAGATCAGTCTCTGCTATCTCAAAACCATTATTGGTTTTCACCATGGTTTCTAAGCGCACTTTAGATTCAGCGCTTAGTTTATAGTTGCTCATTAAAATACAATATGATTGTTCAGCGCCTCGACCCACACGTCCTCTCAACTGGTGAAGTTGTGAAAGACCAAAACGTTCGGCATTTTCAATAACCATAACAGAAGCATTTGGTACATCAACGCCAACTTCAATCACAGTTGTCGCCACCATAATTTTTGTTTCACCTTTTGCAAAACGTGCCATTTCAAAATCCTTCGCTTCAGGCTTCATCTTGCCATGGAGAATACTAATGGCTACATCTGGAAATGCCCGGCAAATGCTTTCATATCCATCCATCAGATGTTTAAGATCCAATTTTTCGGATTCTTCAATTAACGGATACACTATATAGATCTGTCTCCCTGTTGCAATCTGATCACGCAAAAATTGATTCACTTTTAATCGATGAGCATCATAATTGTGAATTGTCTTTATCGGTTTTCTGCCTACTGGCAATTGATCAATTGTTGAAATATCTAGATCTCCATATAAAGTCATCGCCAGTGTTCTGGGAATAGGTGTAGCAGTCATCACCAAAACATGAGGATATATTTGCGAATTCTTTTTCCAGAGCTTGGATCGCTGCGCAACACCAAAGCGATGCTGTTCATCAATAATGGCTAAGCCCAGATTCTTAAACTGAACCTCCTCTTCTAATAAAGCGTGTGTACCGATTAACAATTTTAATTCACCGTTCTGAAGCGCCTCATGAATTTCAGTACGTTGCTTTTTTTTTGTAGAACCTGTGAGCAAGGCAATCGGAATTTGCATCTTGTCAGCATGCTGCTTTAGATTCTTATAATGTTGCTGCGCCAGAATTTCAGTTGGTGCCATTAGTGTGCATTGAGCCTGGCTACCTACGGCAATGAGTATACAAATAAAAGCTACAATTGTTTTTCCACTTCCTACATCACCTTGCAGAAGCCTATTCATTTGTTGTCCTTTCTTTAAATCTGCATAGATCTCTTTTACTACGCGCTTCTGTGCATCGGTCAATGGAAAAGGTAAATGATTATTATAAAATTCCGTGAGTAATGAGGCATCATTAAAAATTTGTCCACGAAATTTCTCTTGTCTGACTAACTTCAGTTTCAGCATTCGAAGCTGAATGAAAAATAGCTCTTCAAATTTTAATCTTTGTTTAGCGCTATTTAATATCTCATTGCCTTTTGGAAAATGAATGTTGAGAATAGCTTCCGTTTTTGATATGAATTGATGTTGGGAAATTATTTTAGAAGGAAGTGTTTCCCTGATTTTATCTTTCGCAAGTTGGAGGAGCTCTTGCTGTAATTTCGAAATCGTTTTACTATCAATATGTCTTGTCCGTAATTTCTCGGTTAGCGGATAGACTGGCTGGAGAAATCCTCCTTTATCATTCCTATCAGATTGAGGTTCTAACTCAGCATGTGCAATACTGAATTTATTCCCAAACCTGGTGGGTTTTCCAAATGTTACGTAGGGTATCCCTGGTTTAACTTTTTCATTAACCCAGTTAATACCTTGAAACCATACCAATTCAAGTATGCCGGTTCCATCTGAAAACTGTGCTACTAATCTTTTTTTAAATCCATCACCAATAATCTCCTTTGAAATAATTTTTCCTTTGAGTTGAACAAAAGGCAATTCTTCATTGAGTTCGGCAATAGAATAAAATTTAGTTCTGTCTTCATACCGGAAAGGATAATGCTGAATCAGATCACCAAAAGTGAATATGTTTAAATCTTTATTAAATAGCGCAGCACGTTGTGGGCCCACACCCTTCAAATAAACTATAGGAGTTTCAAAAAAACTGCTCATTCCTGCTATTTAACTTTCAATCGATCTTTATAACGAGTTACTGATATTGGAAAGTAATTTAATATTAATGTTGTATATTGAATAGGTTACTAATTGATCCTGTTCTCGTATCAATTTCTGCTATTATATTATGAAAGTGAAGTCGAAAATATTCAAGGGAATAGAATACATTCAAATTGCTGAATTACCCCAAGAGCAACAGGAACTTTTAGCGAAAACCTTAAATAAAAACATTGTCATCAAAATCCTTATTAACGGTAAAGTAGTTCGCGACTGTATTCAGTTTAAGGACTACCAAACCTGGTACGAAAATATATTCAAGTCAAACCCTCCGGTTGATGATTCAAAAGAAAAGTCAAAAACTATTTCTCGCAAGGAAGTAAAGGCTTAGGAGTTAGAAAACAATTTGCGTGTATTCTGATAGTCATTCCATAAATCTTCTACAATAGCTGAAGCTGATTCAATATTGCGGATACCTGCCGAGATCTGACCAATTTCAAGTTCGCCTTCTTCAAGATTTCCTTCAAAAATTCCAAGTTTTGCTCTTCGCTTGCCAAGCAAAGTTTTTAACTCCTCAACAGAAGCACCTTTTTTTTCAGCTTCATCGACAGACTGATAAAATTTATTCTTAATAAGTCTTACCGGTGTGATCTGTTTAAGAGTTATCGCAGTATCTCCTTCTTTTGATTCTATTATTTTCTTTTTGAAATTAATGTGCGCGGAGGATTCTTCGCTTGCCGCAAAGCGACTTCCAATTTGGAAGCCTTCCGCGCCAAGAACCTCAGCTGCAAGCATAGCTTTGCCTGATGCCAGGCCACCAGCTGCAATCAACGGAATTTTAATGCCATCGCGCACTAAAGGCAATAATACCAAGGTGGTGGTTTCTTCTCGTCCATTATGTCCACCAGCCTCAAATCCTTCAGCAACTACAGCATCAACACCGGCTTGTTCAGCTTTCATAGCAAACTTTACGCTTGACACTACATGAACAACTATAATATTCTTGGATTTAAGTGTTGCAGTCCATGTTGAAGGATTGCCTGCAGAAGTAAAAACAATCCTGACACCACTGTTAATAATGATGTCTATTAGTTTTTCTATTTCAGGATAAAGCAATGGCACATTTACACCAAATGGTTTTGCGGTAGCCCTTTGACATTTTATTATATGTTCCTGTAATAATTCAGGATGCATTGAGCCCGCTCCTATTAGACCCAGGCCCCCTGCATTGCTCACTGCAGAAGCCAGGCGCCAACCACTGCACCATACCATACCTGCCTGAATAATTGGATATTCTATGTTGAAAAGGCTCCTTACACGCTCTGTCGACTGATTCATTTTGACGTCTAAATGATTACAATTTTGATGGTTTTCTAAGCTATATTTCTGACTATCTGAAAATTAAGGTTTTTAGGCTGTTTTTTTCAAGGATTTTCAGTGATCCAGAGTTGTCCACAAAGAAAGGATTTAAAATATTGCATATAAATAGTTGAATAACAGTCGTTTAACAGATAATATTATGATAATGTGGATAACTTGATTGAATTGTGGATATCTTTTTTTGATCATTTATGAATATGTCTAACTCATTGAAAATTAGCATTTTTGTGCAAGATTACTGTAAACATTACACTGCTTATGACAAGAATTCTGGCTCTTTTTTTACTTGTTACAACATCTGCCTTAGCTCAACAAGAAATTAGTATAGTCAAGTTTAATACTGTTCAAAAGTTGCTGGACGACAAGTCAGCACCAATACAAATTATTAATTTCTGGGCTACCTGGTGTGCACCATGTGTAAAAGAGCTACCCCTTATTGAAGCCATCAATGAACAATCTGCAGAAGAGGAAGTGAAGGTTACATTGATCAGCCTTGATTTCGCCGACAAGATTGATAAGGTTAAGAGTTTCGTAAAACTAAAGAAGATAAAGTCGACCGTGGTTTTACTTGATGACATTGATTACAATTCATGGATTGATAAAATTGACAAAGAGTGGTCGGGTGCTATTCCAGCAACGCTTTTGCTAAATACGAAAACCGGTAAAAGAAAATTCATTGAAAAAGAACTTGTTGATGGAGAACTTCAGACTCTCATAAAAGAAATAAAAGAATAATGGGATCTAACTTTT
>DATJHZ010000109.1:0-22146 GCA_035493595.1 Cyclobacteriaceae bacterium
ATCTTTCCATGTGAAGTCAGCGTCTTTTGTTTCAGGGGAAATTGAGTTCAACACGTAACGGAGTTCATCTCTCCTGCCCGGAAAATCTTCAAGATATTCATGAAGCCAAACCGCATGATTGCGTGAGGTTGAAATCTTATCGCCTTCAAGATTCAGGAACTCATTTGCAGGTACATTGTCAGGCAAGATATAATCCCCTGCTGCTTTAAGGATTGCCGGGAAAATGATACAATGAAATACAATATTATCCTTACCGATAAAGTGAATCAATCTGGTTTCAGGATCTTTCCAATACTTTTCCCAGCCTTCTGGTTTTAACTCTTTGGTTGCCGAAACATATCCGATAGGTGCATCAAACCAAACGTAAAGTACTTTTCCTTCCGCACCTTTTAGTGGAACAGGAACACCCCAATCCAGGTCACGTGTTATCGAACGAGGCTGAAGACCTTGGTCAATCCATGATTTACATTGACCATAGACATTAGTTTTCCAATCGTGTTTATGCCCTTCGATCAACCATTCTTTTAGCCATGCTTCATATTTATCAAGAGGAAAATACCAATGCTTTGTTGGGCGAAGAACGGGTGTATTTCCGGATACCGTTGACCTTGGATTAATCAGTTGCTTGGGACTTAAACTTGTTCCGCACTTTTCACACTGATCACCATAAGCATTTGGGTTTCCACAATTCGGGCAAGTGCCTATAATATAACGATCAGCTAAGAAGATGTTTTCTTGTTCATCAAAATACTGGTCGGAAGTTTCTTCCTGAAAGATTCCCTTATTGTAAATGTTTAAAAAGAACTCCTGAGCAGTTTCATAATGCACTGGTGACGAGGTTCTGGAATAGATATCGAAAGAGATTCCGAAATCAATGAATGCTTTCTTCATCAGGTTGTGATACTTGTCAACGAACTCACGCGGTGTCACTCCCTCCTTCTTGGCGCCAAGGTTAATAGCAACACCGTGCTCATCAGATCCACCAATAAAAACCACGTCTTTACCACAAAGCCTGAGGTAGCGCACGTAGGTATCTGCTGGCAAGTAGGCACCTGCAATATGACCTATATGAAGTGGGCCGTTGGCATACGGCAAAGCGGACGTGATTGTATATCGTTTAAAGTTCTGCATAATTCAAATAAAAGCCGTTTTCGGAAAATAAGCCTGCAAAGATGATAATAGAAATGGACCTAAAAAAATTCAATTACGCATCAAATTCAGCGGGAGCTATAATTGAGTCCATTACAAATTTGACATAGAATTCGGTATAGCCTTCAGGCGTAGTGCGGAGTCCAACCTGGCCTCCTATTTTCTCACAGGCAGTTTTTGTAATGTACAGGCCAATGCCACCTGTGCTGGAACGCTCTGATGCTCTTGAAAACATTTGGAATATCTTATCAGGCTTCGCCTCACTGATACCGATGCCATTATCGATAACTCTTATTTTCATTTCCCTGTTCTCCTCTTCGATGCGAACCTCAACAAAAGGTTCTACCCTGTCAGAGTCGTTATAAAACTTAATGGCATTGTCAATTAAGTTTTCGAGAATGATTCTTATAAACTCTTTATCGCAATAAAATTCTACACCTTCCTGAATATATTTCTTTACCTGAAGTCGAGGTGGCAACCCACGTTTCTTTTCAAGTAGCATAACCTCTTCAATGATAAAGTCAAAGTTTATAGGCTCAGGTTTAACCGACGAATTGTTAATCTGATTAATGATTAGCAAACGGGTAAGAATTGTATTTAGGTTCTCTGCAGTAATATCAAGCTTCTCAAGATAACTCACAGCTACAGGATCTTTGACATCCATTAACGCCACGTTACAAATACCCTTCAAACTAGCAAGAGGTCCGCGAATATCGTGTGAAGTTTTATAGATGAAGTTATCAAGCTCTTCATTGACCTTACTAAGAGAGTCATTGGCTACTACAAGGTCAGCCGTTTTTTCTGCAACCTTCTTATCGAGTTCAATATTTTTTAATTCGATAAAATTCTTAGCATCAGACAGAGCCTGGTTAACCCGCTTCTTTACTTTGTTGCTTTGGTATAAAACAAATATTAAGAGACAAGCAAGAACAGCAATAACACCAATAGCTATGTTTAAGCTGCGTTGGCGTTGGATGACTTCTTCTTTGGTGGCGATGATGGCGATGTTTTCTCTCTCCTCATAATCAGTTTGAATCTTGGCAATGTTCTTTATCAAAGATTCATTATAAATACTGTCTTTGAGGTGAATATATTTACTTTGATACTGAGCAGCATTTTCAAAATCTCTTGTTGTATTGTATAAATCAGAATACAATTTATAAATCTCGATAAGTAACAAGTTATATTCTGTTTCGAATGCAATTGATTCCGCTTCTTTTAAAAAATTAGAGGCCTTTTCATTATCGCTGTAATGAAGCGCTATCTTTGCCAAATAGACCAAATTCTCCAATTGAAATCTTATATTGCCTTCCTTCTTTGCTATATCATATGATTGATTAAAATGTAAAAGTGATTTCTCATAGTCAGTTTCTTTGAAGTACGATACCCCAAGACCAAATTGACCTTCTATTCTAATAGCAGGGAAACAATTTCCTTCACAAGTTTTAAAACCTTGCAGAATATAATCTCGAGCCTTTATATAATTACCTAATTGATTATATGATAATCCAATATTTATTAAAAGCCTGTCTAGTTCATAAGTATCATTAATTTCCTTTTTTAACTTCAAAGCCTTCATATAATATTCAGAAGCCATTTCATAGTTTCTTAATTTAAAATAAAGAAAGCCAATATTATTTAACGAAATGCTTATCTCTGCTTTGTTTCCATCCTCTTCTCTCAAGACAAGTGATTGAAAATTATAACTTAAACCTTTATCATAGTTGGCTTGGACTGTATAGGAAAGTGCCAGACTATTAAGAATATATTTTGTTTCGTTCTTAAAACTATTTCTTTTTGCGATTGGTAAGATCTGGGTCAGTATCGTAATGGCTTCATTAATCTTTTCATTCCTTCTTAAAATTTCTCCATTGATTCTTCCTGAATGAACAATTCGAACTGAATCACCTATCTGATAAGCGAGTTCATATGCCTTATTAGCGAAATCAATCGAACTTCTCGAGTTAGAGTTAACAAGCTCAATCGCAAGTCTAATCAAGACATCAACTTTATCTCCACCTTTCTTAGTTTCCAAGAGTAAAGACAATGAATCAACAGTGTCATTCTGTTGAGCATTTCCAGAAATGACACTTGTGACTATTAGAAGAAGTAAAAGCTTAATAAACTTTATAAAGCAATGGTACACAGGTAATTTTAAAAATTTTATTCCGTGAAAAGATCAAAACAAACACTTCATCTTTGGACTACAATTTAACGACAAAAACAAAACTAAATCCTAAAACTCTATAATCATGAAAAAAATTATCTACATCTCATTACTTATTCTTATAACAGGTCTTACTTTCTCATCATGCACTGAAGAAGAAGTTGCACCTACTACTGAACTAAATGGAGGTGGAAGTGGAACCGGTGATCCATTAAAATAAAAATTATAGATAACTAAAAAAATAAATAATATGAAAGCCAAGGTTTTATTTTTAATAGCAATCTCAGCAGTCTTAACACTTTCATTTACATTTGTCTCCGTAAAGTATTCTTCTAATACCAACAAGAAAGCGGAATCACCTGCTACTATTACGATCACTGATGAAGCACCAGTAGGAGGATTCATTTCTGCTGATAAACTTTAATTCAAAATAAGAAAGAAACTTCGAAAAGTTAACAAGTCATTCTTGTCCATCAATATGGAGATAATAATGATTTGTTAACTCAAATCGATAACTCCTTGATTCCAAAAATTATTGACTCATCAAGTAGAGGTCATAATCTAAATTCTCTATAAACAATAGGATATCAATCTGATCATAAACCGCTAAGGTATCCTGAAGTATTTCTATTAGATATTACTATTTAAATATTTTAAGGGCAATTGCACATTATATCTCTAAATCTATAAAGCCAACAATTAGGATATTGCTTAGATCGGTGGTTTAACGTCATTAGCAGTAACACAGCTCCAAAAATTAGTATAAAAAAGTAACCACATAATTAAGGTTTGACTATTAAGATGGTGTAATAACTCACCTAAAGTAACACTTTAATAGGTAAATTATTCATAAATCACCCAAAATATTACATGGTTTTTAAGGTATAAAAAGATTATTTAACCAATTCACCCTTCTCTTTATGAGCCTTTCTTGGCTTCAATTGCAACACCTGAAACATCTCCTGATCTTGTACATAAGCGGGATTTGGTGTCGTTAAAAGCTTATCTCCGGCGAAGATGCTATTTGCTCCTGCCATAAAACATAGTGCCTGCTCTTCCAATGTCATTCTAACACGACCTGCTGAGAGCCTAACCATTGCCTTAGGCATGATAATTCTTGCAGTAGCAATCATACGTATCATTTCCCACACAGATACTTTAGGTTGGTCTTCCAATGGTGTTCCCTCTACAGGTACCAACGCATTAACAGGGACTGATTCAGGATGCTCAGGTAACGTGGCAAGTGTATGCAGCATGCCAATTCTGTCTTCTTCTCTTTCACCCATACCAATAATACCGCCTGAGCAAACAGAGATTTTGGCTTTACGAACATGTTCTAATGTATCTAACCTGTCATTATAGGTACGTGTGCTGATAATATCGCCATAAAACTCTTCACTGGTATCAAGGTTGTGATTGTAAGCATATAGACCAGCTTGCTTTAGCTTCTCAGCTTGTTCTGCTGTGACCATACCTAATGTGCAGCAAACTTCCATACCCATCTCATTAACGCCTTTAACCATGTCTATAACCTTATCAAAGTCGCGGTTATCGCGAACTTCGCGCCAGGCGGCGCCCATACAGAAACGTGTGCTTCCGGCGTTCTTAGCGTCTTGTGCTTTTTCAAGTACTTCATTCACCTCCATCAACTTCTGCACTTTCACATCAGTATGATAACGTGCTGCCTGTGGACAGTATGAACAATCTTCAGGACAACCTCCTGTCTTAACGGACAGTAATGTGCATACCTGTACTTCCGAAGGATCGTTCATTTCACGATGTACAGTAGCGGCTTTATAGATTAATTCAAGAACAGGTGAGTTGTAAATTTCTGCAATCTCTTCACGGGTCCAGTTATTTCTAATCATCACTTTTGTATTCATAGGTTTATGCAATATTATTCTGTTAATGAATTTCTAATGTGTAAGGCATTCTTGCCTGCGCGCCTTGGTATGTTTTGAGACCTTGTAGCTGTTGATACCAACCATAGTATTCACCTAGCTCGGACTTAATTGTATTGGCTTTGG
Organism: Cyclobacteriaceae bacterium; assembly: GCA_035493595.1. Taxonomy (GTDB): domain Bacteria; phylum Bacteroidota; class Bacteroidia; order Cytophagales; family Cyclobacteriaceae; genus DATCRE01. The sequence goes on from DATJHZ010000109.1 coordinate 5,344, forward strand.
CATTCTCTTCTAGCTGACTGAAGAATTGTTCAAAGAATGGTTTTTGTTCGGGATAATATTTGACTTTATAATCATCCTGAACTTTAGCTTTCGTAGCAGCAATTTTTATTGCATCATCAAACGATCCGAGTATATCAACCAAGCCACGATCTTTTGCTTGCTCACCCGTCCAGACTCTTCCTGATGCTATCTTCTTAAGATCATCAATGGCCATGTGTCTGCCTTCGGCTGCTTTGCCTGTAAAGGTTTCATAGTGTTCATCGAGATTCTTTTGCCAGAAGCTACGTTCAGCTTCATTTAATGGTCTTGTAACGGTATACATTTCACCAAACTGACCCGTCTTAACTTCATCGAAAGTGATTCCTATTTTATTTCCGAGGAATCCACTCATGTCGAACATCATTCCAAAAATACCTATGGAACCTGTAATGGTATGAGGCTGCGCTACGATAGTGTCGCAAACCATTGACAGATAATAGCCACCTGATGCAGCATAATCACCCATCGATGCTATAACTGGTTTTACTTTTGATGCAAGTGACAATTCTCTCCACATCATGTCTGAAGACCTGAACTCTCCACCAGGAGAATTCACTCGTAACACGATGGCCTTAACATCTTTATCTTCTCTGGCTTTACGGATTTCCTTTACAAAAGTATCCGCACCTATAACCTGATCTGACTGATTACTTGTGCCTGGCATAATGGTACCATCTGCAACAATAACTGCTATTTCATTTTTTGAACTTTTATATGTTGAAAATGATTTACGGTACTTGTTATACTTTACAAAGCTTATCGATTGATCATCCTTAAGTCCTACGCGATTCTTTAGTATTGTCTGAAACTCATCATCGTATAGAAGTGAATCTACCAGACCAAGTTCATTTGCCAGCCTGGCGTTTCGAACCAACATCTTGTCTGAGATTTCTTTCAATCTGTCTTTTGAAATTTTACGAGCGTCCGCTATTCTGTCAATGACATGACCATAGATTGAGTTTACCAGTTCAGTGAGTTGAAGTCGATTAGCATCGCTCATCTTCTCCAGGATAAAGGGCTCTACGGCGCTCTTAAACTCTCCCACCCTAAACACTTCCGGCTTGATCTCCAGCTTGTCGAATAGCTTTTTATAAAAACCAATTTCTACAGTAAGTCCGTTAAACTCAACTTCACCTTCAGGATGAAGATATACCTGATCTGCAGCTGACGCCAGATAATATGCTCCTTCAGTCATGGTTGTATTGTAAGCCAACACCCATTTACCAGAGCTTTTGAAATCAATCAGGGCCATTCTAATTTCCTCCAATGTTGAAAAACCTGCCATCGGATGACTTATATCAAGATAGATACCCTCAATTTTAGGGTCGGTTTTAGCATGTTCAATGGCTTGTTTCAGTTGAATCAGACCAATATTCTGAACATCATTTCCTACCACCGGTAATCCTTCAAATGGATTCTCTTTCTGTAGTTCTGTTATTTGGGCATCTAATTTCAGATGTAGAACAGAATGATCATCAATAATTGTCTCTTTCTCTGATGAGAGCGAGGCAATACCAACAACAAAAAGGAAGATGAATACTATTACAAAAAGAAAGAATGCCAGGAATGCGGCCCAAAATGCTTTAAAGAAACTCATAGTTCGTTATTTACGGGTTCAAATTAACTAATACGGATACGAATAAAAAAGTATGTTTGTAAAGTTGATAATCAAATGAAAAGTGAAGTCTTTCTCCTTCTGGGCACAAATTTAGGGAATACGAGTATGAACCTTGAACGTGCCAGAATTTATATAAAGAACATTGGCAATATTGTTACTGAATCGTCTGTTTACAGAACAAAGGCGTGGGGCAAGACCGACCAGCCAGATTTTTACAATCAGGTGCTTGGCATTGTAACCTCTGTTGAGCCTGAAGAGCTTCTGCAAAAAGTGTTATCCATAGAATCTGAAATAGGACGCGAACGAAAAGAGAAATGGGGTCCTCGCGTCATCGATATTGATATCTTGTTTTATGAGAACAGAATTATTGAACTTGAAAATCTTTCTATCCCCCATCCTGGTATTCCGAGCAGACGATTTGTGCTACAGCCGTTGGCTGAAATTGCTCCTGACTTCATCCATCCACAACTAAAAAAAAATATCAGAACACTCCTCAAAGAATGCCCTGATATTTTAGAAGTTGAAAAACTACATAGCTGAATCTGCCTCTTTCTCTTTTCTTCTCATATTTTCCTGAGTAGCCTGGAGTTCTTCCATGTTTTGACGAAGTTCTTCCTCCTGAGCTTTTAAAGTCTCTGCTTGTTCTTGAGACTCCTGAAGAAGTCTTGTTGTTTTTTCATTTGTCTTGGTAGAGTAAATTGAAGACGCAATCACTTCACCAGCTTTCTCTAAAAAGAGAACTTCATGCTCTTCATATTTTTTAAAGCCTGCTAATTCAAATATAGCTTCAACTTGCTCGTTGTACTTCATGGCCACAATAATTAAACAAGTTGGTGTTGCATCACCCAAACCTGAAGTAATGCTTATATAGCCGTTAGGAATTTGAGTAAGCATATTCGTTGTTCCCTCCAGGTACGCCTGCCCTACAAGGCCTGTCCCGATTTCAACTCGTTTTTGTATAAATTTCTTTTTATCAAATGCATAACATGCTGTAAGTTCCAGGTACTTATCTCCTTCGTCATCATCCTGCAATACAAAAAGACTTCCTTGCTGAGCGTTAAGATATTTCGTTAAGAACTTTACTACCTCGTTTGACAGATTCTGAATATTGTCCTGATTGTTACGCGCAACGTCAGCAAATTTAGCCAAGCCTTCGGTTGTCCATAGGCGTCTCTCGTCTTCCTCTTTCACGCGCTTCATCTGATCGCGCATCTTGATCAATTCACCAGAAAGGTTTTCCTGATTCAGTTCTGCATTCTGGCTTACCAGACCTTCCCACATAACAGCATAATTTCCATTAGAGATATCTTTTATGAAAGCTGATGCTTTTTTTAAATTATGTATGGATGATTCTATAATGACTTTTGGATTGTCATCCTCCAGTGGGGTACCCGGATCAAACATGTATTTACGATTATTCTTTTCAAATTCAGTCAACAATTCTTTGCGATCGCGTGCATCTTTTCTTAACCTGATTATTAAGCCAAGTAATGTAGGCACACCAATCAGAATTAAAATAACCTGTACAATTATGTTTCTATTTTGAGCTTGTTGATAATCCTGCTGCGCCTTTTCAACTATTTTATTTTCAACACTCATTACTTTACTATAGATGGGCGAGTATTCTTTCCAAAGATCAGACCCCTTATCTTTATTTAGCATCGCTACAAAATCTTTGATGCTATCAATATCAACCTTGGCCTTCATTTCTTTGCTGTAATCGACAAAGTCTTCAATCTTTACTCTGATGCCAGCAAACTGTTCGCGAATACTATCCAGTTTCTGTTCAGCCATTAAGGTATCAATTCTATCAAGATTAGATTTCAGACCGTCGATTGCAGTGTAATAGGGACCTAATACACCTTCATTTTTTGTAAGGGCGTATCCACGAAGGCCCATATCCATGCGACGTAAGAAATCATCAAAAATATTGGTCCACCTACGCTTAGCTTCTTCAGTCTCTTTTTGAATCGCGTAATTCTCCACCATCACATGACGATTATAGATAGTCAGGCCCGTGCTGAAAACAATGAGGACGATTAATAATGTCAGCGAAAAGGTTATGAAATTCTGCTTGATTAACTTAATCATAATAAACTTTTTACAATTTGAATTCTCATATAGAAATATACCTTAATATAGTAACTAATTCAAGGTTTATTATTCTTAATCAATCGACGATCAACGACAGTTAGTTAATTTTGCATTGCAATGGAATCAGACTCACACCATCATCATCACCACAATCACTCAACGCAAGGCAAGAATCTTTCATTTGCTTTTTGGATAAATACCTGCTTCGCCATTATTGAACTCATTGGGGGGCTTTATACCAATAGTGTTGCTATACTTTCTGACTCCCTTCATGATCTGGGTGATAGCATTTCTCTAGGCATGGCGTATTATTTCCATAAGGTATCGGCAAAAAAAAGTGACCAGCATTTTTCTTACGGATATAAACGCTTCTCACTTGTTGGTGCACTTATAAATGCCATAATACTAATCATTGGATGTGTTTTTATTTTGCTGGAAGCCATTGAAAGAATAAGCAAGCCCGAGCATGCCGATGCAAAAGGTATGTTAGTTCTCGCGCTCCTTGGTGTTGCTTTTAATTTTATGGCTTTACTCCGACTAAAGAAAGGAGATTCTATCAATGAAAAAGTAATTTCGCTTCACTTTATAGAAGATATTTTAGGATGGGTTGCTGTACTGATTGGTAGTATTGTTATGCTCTTCATTGATTTGCCAATACTAGATCCCATACTCTCAATATCTATTATGGCATTTATTCTTTTTAATGTTTATAAAAATCTCAGGCATCTGTTCAGAATTATACTCCAGGGAATACCGCTTAACATTGATATTGAAAACATCAAAAAACAGATTTTAACTTTTCCTGAAGTATTGGAAGTGCACGATGTGCACGCCTGGTCAATGGATGGAGAATATAACGTAATGAGCCTGCACCTTGTATTGAAGGATCTTACGCCTCAGATTACCGTCGAAAAAATTAAAAAAGACTTACGGCACTCGCTTGAACATTTAAATGTTCAACATGTTACCATTGAAACAGAATTTGAGAACGAAATCTGTTCTGCCGCAATCGAAAATTAATTAACGTGAGCTAAATCTTCTTTCCTGGTTTTCAATCTCTCGATTATGAACATACCAAGATCACGTCCTTGTTTAATTCCATTCATACAAGCAGGGCGGTAATGTATTCCACCATACATACGACTTACGGCTGCTTCTTCAGAAGCTTTAATGAATGAATCAAAACTTCTCGATGTTAATCCAAATTCTAATTCAGTAGAATCTGTGAATGCAAAATTATCACCAAAGAGTTTTGTTAAACATACTGCTGCTGCTGACGAGATTACACTATGACCACTTGTATATTCAGGAAACGGTGGGGTTTGTAAAACAGGAACCCAGTTTTCATCAATATACTGATTAATATAAGTCTCAGGTCTTATAACCTTGCTTCTATATTTCTCATCCCAGCAGCTTATGAAACCCTCCACGAGAGATAGAGATACACGGGAATAGGCTTCTGCTGTCTGTAGAAAATTAGCATTCACTTTACCACAAGCCACGCGTGTGATATTTACCCAATGTCCACCTGGAGAAATCTTCTTGGTAGCAAACATTACGTGACCTTTTACATTCATTACAAAAGGATTGCAGTCCCAGAAAAAAGCTATTTCTTTTTGAACTGGCGATAGAGAATCTACCAGCGTCTTAATTTCCATCGCTTCATTATAAAACTGACTATTCTTCTCTTTTGAAAATGTTGTTGGAGGAGCTGGTTTAAACTGAGAAGCCGAGTCCAATACAAAAGTTCTGATCTTATTCCAATGAGGTTCTACAGCATCCATATATGCCGGAGGCGTTGGCTTCCATGTTGCTGGATCATCCAAGATTGAGTACTTGGGGAAAGAGCGACTTTGCTTGTAATTATCTTTTGACGACCACTTCATAATACGGGCAGCTACTTTTAATCCGTAGTCAACTGATCGTTCATAAACATCGTTAGGCATGCCTGTGTCCTTAAACTCCTGCATCAACTTAGAATAGAATGCATCCATCTTATCCTCAGAGAAAACAAGTGTACGTCCCACTTTTATAGCTGCTTGTGTAGATGCCAGCGCAAAACAATACTCTTTACCTTTCTCAGGTTGAGGAATTGAATCAAGACCGTGTAATTGACCAGACATTGATACAAATTGATTTGTAGTATCCATCGGTAGTGCCGCTTCATAAGCAGCCACCGTTGTATATGTATAAATTCTGCTGGCCACTGGTGGCGAGAATATATCATGTACAATAACATCTGTAACTTGTCTTAAAGATCGATGTAAAAATTCCGGATTGTTGGCTTTCTTTTTCCAGGTTCCATCATTTTTACAAGACGTAAAAACTATACCACCTAATAAGACGAGAAAAAGCACTTTCTTCATACAAAGGATTAATTTGGATGTCAAAATTAGATTCTTATAGACATGAAACAACCTAATCGTAGTTTTTTTTCAGAAATTGAAATTCAAAAATCTAAAATTGAATAGGTTATTATCGGGGCACCGATAACTTATATAATCTTAAAGTGTCATTGTTCAATCCAAAAAGAAACTGAGTCTTGATGCCTTTCAAAGCAGCGATAGCACGAACTTCTCCCCTCAGTTTAATACCAGAGTCTTTGCTGGATAGTAATTTAAACTCACCCTTGCCATTTCCCAAAAGCACATTACCATACGATGCATCGTAACGACCTACCTCCGTTCGCACAGAAAACAAATTTCCACCACAAATCAAATCATCGTTTTTATCTCCATTCAAATCAGCAATCTGAAAATCAAACACAGGAGAAAATTGAATATTAGCAGGAAGCGGGTTAAAGGAAAACGTATGACTCTCTGCTTCGTTAATCAGCAAGCCACTTCTACTTTCATTTACCTGAAGAACTGATACTCCTTCAAGCTGGCTGGAGCTAAAGATTTCGTTAATGGATTTGCTGGCATAGTCCTTATGATAGACAAATTTTTTATTGAGTGAATTTATCTGACGAGATAATTCCTGCTTAGTTGCAAAAGGAAAATCTATATCATTTTTGCGATAAGTATAAATTTGCTGAAGTGCATTATTGTGATCAAAATCATTTACATATAAAGACACTGGCTGTTGCTTTGAGGCCTTAAACTTAGTATTGAGTCCAAGGTTGCCAAGGACAAAATCAACATCTCCATCGCCATCAATATCTGACTTCTCTATTGTATTCCACCAGCCTGACAAATCTTTTAATGATGGAACATCAAGTTTTTTGAAAATTCCATTTCCATTCATCAGAATTGTTACCGGCATCCAATCTCCAACAACAATCAAATCAGATAAACCATCTTTATCATAATCAAACCACTGAGCATCTGTAATCATACCAAGTGATTTGAGGTCTGGCGAGTTAGAGCTAACATCTGTAAACTTACCATGACCATCGTTCTGAAGAATGGACTGATCGCAAAGCAGACCATATTTCCCAGGCAAAGATCGGGTTCCTACAAAAAGATCCTCATCACCATCTTTATCATAATCAGCAACCTTTACGCAGCTTCCGTTTTGTTTTATCAATGGCAGTAAGTCTGCAGATTTTTGAAATACAGGTGTGCCTTTAACGGCACCCATATTCAGGTAAAGTATGTCTGCTAAGTTGTCTGATTTCAAATCTGGTTGAGATCCACCAGTAACAACATACAGGTCAAGGTCATTATCATTATCAGCGTCAAAGAAAATAGCATCTGTCGCTTCGGATACCGAATCCTGATCAAATATTTTTGTGCTTAAGCGAGTGAACGATCCCTCTTTTCCCTGAATGAAAATAGTACCAGGCTGACCATGCGCACCACCTACAAAAAAATCATCAAGTTTGTCATTATTCAAATCACCAATAGCCAATGCCGGACCTTCTGTCGACATCATCTGGTATATTGATTTCTCTGCATTGAATTGATTGAAATTATTTTCATGATGAACGAAGTTAACTCCACCTTTAATCTCTTGAAGTAACGGCTGTTTATATTTTTCTTTTATCGTATACCTGACAGCATCATCTTGTTTGAGTACTAACGACTTATTCACTTCAACTTTTGTTAAAAGTTGTGATGTTTCATCAGGCCATATTACACGCATACTGTCAATACGTTTAATGGAGCCAAGCCCTACAATCATCTTGTAATCCATAGACGATTGATAACCTCTTATCGGCATATTTTCCTGTGTGATAATTCCACTGTCAGTGAACACCTCTACCTTTGCTCCCAGACCAAACGAATTTTTTTCTTTTCCTTTAAACTGTAATCTGAGATAGTTGTTGGATTTATTCTGTTGCTGATTTTCATTTCGATAAACGAACAACTGCTGATTAACGTTGTTGACAACCAGATCCAGATCTCCGTCGTTATCCAAATCGCCATAGGCAGAACCGTTGGAGAAACTTGGTTCACTTAGCCCCCACTCTTCTGAAACATTTTTATAATGCAATTCACCATCTTTTATAAACATAAAGTTGCTAAGCTTATGCGATGGCATATCCTTAATAACCTTTTGATAATTTATTTTACGACCTTCCAATACAGCACGGATATTTTCTTCGTTGGCCATGTAGTCTAAAAAATCCTGATCGGTTACGTCACGTAAAATTCCGTTGGCAACAAAAATCTCTTTATCGCCGTCATTGTTAAAGTCGGCCATTAATGCACCCCAGCTCCAGTCTGTAGCCCATACATTGGCAAACTGACCCACTTCACTGAATGTTCCATCCTGATTATTAAGTTGTAACATGTTGCGCATGTATTGATGATAGTAGCCATTTTTTACTTTCAGTTTGTAAATATCATACGATTCAAAAGACGCTACTGTTTTCAATCTGTAGTCGTCGTTAGGAAGCATATCAGTAGAAAAAATATCGAGATAGCCATCGTTATTTAAATCAGCAAGATCTGCGCCCATAGAAAACATACTGGTATGTCCTATTTCATCTTCAAGTTTCTCAGAGAAGGTGCCGTTACGATTGTTGATGTAGAGGTAATCTCTTTCGAAGAAGTCGTTAGACACATAGATATCTGGCCAGTTATCATTGTTAACATCACCAACGGTAACACCTAGTCCAAATCCGATAAGGCTTCCATAGATTCCGGCATGATCGCTAACATCGTTATAATAACCGTTATCATTTCGAAGTAATTTATGGCCGCCAAGTTTATCACGCTCATTGCGAATGTTTCGATAACCAAGCTTTGATGCTGATCGAAATGAATTGTTTAACAAATAGCAATCCAGATCGCCATCTTTGTCATAATCAAAAAACACTGCATGGGTAGAAAAGCCTTCATCGGCCAAGCCGTACTCTTTTGCACGTTCGGTAAATGTTAAATTTCCGTTGTTGACAAACAGTTCGTTCTCCTTATCATCACCTTCTATATCACCCGAGTTACAGACATAAATATCCAGCAACCCATCAGCGTTAATATCAACCATGCTAACGCCGGTAGACCATGCTCTGGTGCCGCCAACACCTGCTGATTCTGTTATGTCTTTGAAATGAAAATTCCCCTGATTGAGATAGAGTTTGTTCTTATCCAGGTTTGAGGTTAGATAGATATCAGAAAGGCCATCGTTGTTTATATCACCAATTGAAACACCCGCGCCATTATAGTAATTACGATACCTGAATACATCAAAGTTTTCTGACTCTTCCAGTTTGTTAATGAAATCGATGCCCGTTTCAGTACTCGGTAAGAGGGTGAATTGTTTCTTTTGAGATGAGTCTTTATCATGTCTGCACGACGCTACAAAGGCCAGAATGGTAAGCAGCGGAAATAACTTTTTCAATCCTCAATTTTTCTTCCAAAATAAGCAAAAAAGTCCACAGACCACAGACCACGGTCAACAGACTCATGGATAACAATGAAGTAATAACCGTAGACTGTCGTCTGTCGACTGTGGACTAATTAAAACTTAAAGTAGAAATCGCCAACAATATTAGAACTATCCCAGGTGTTTTGCTTGTCGCCCGAAAAACGAAGCACATTTTGTCTAACTTCTTTGAAAACCTGTTCGATGGTTAATCCTGGCTTTTGCATGGCTTTGATAAGTTCTTGTGTATAGAGACCATTCTTACCTGAACCATCTGATGCAACAGAGCCTGGAGCGGTAGCATAAGCAATAAAGGAACCTCTTGCCCTTCTCATTTCACCAAGTCCCTGATCGCCCAGTGATCTGTTTAAGGATGGAAATGGGTTGTTACGACAGGCGTCAAGAATAACAATATTAATACGAGAGTTAGAACGCTCCATATTGGCAAGCACCATGCGCTGCACGGGGAAACAATACCTGGCAATGTCATCTTCATATTCAATAGATGCATCAATGGGTACTAGAAAATTCTCCTGATCTTGTTGCAGACCGTGGCCTGCATAGTAAAACAGCGAAACAGTTTTATCACGATCACCGGCATCTACCTGCTCTTTAAATTTAAGAAGTGCTGCACGCATCTGTCCATACGTTGCATTGGTTAAGAGTTGAACCTGAAAATTTGATCGCTCCAACTCTCGCGCCATATCAGTTGCATCGTTAACCGGATTTTTCAATACTCCAATGTTTTTAGGATAATTCGAATTGCCGATAACCAAAGCAAAACGTCTCTCATCTTTATACTGATCAGCCAAGGTTGGGTTAGTGACTGCTGCTAAATTTTGTTGTGGCTGTGCATTTACAGGTTGCGTTACTGGCTTGGTTTCAGTTGCTGTTGTCTTTATCGAAGTAGCATCGTTTACCTGCTTATTTTTATCATCCCTTTTAACTGGTGTATTAACAACTTTTGCAGGAGTCTCTATCACGGTACTTCTTAATGCCACATTCTGTTTCTCCAGTTTCTCAATTTCTTTTGAAACATCAGCGTTAGAAGGGTTTGCTGTCTTAGCATTTTGCAAGTCAGTATAAGCGGCTGTTAGATCACCATTTTTGATATATATCTGACTGCGCTCATAAAGAAGTTTGGCTTTTGCCTGTTTGTCAGCAGCAAGATAGGACAAGGCTTTATTATAATCACTTAACGCTGCTTCTGTATTACCGATATTGATATTGCACTTAGCTTTAAACCAATAGATATTACCACTGTTAGGATGATCTACAAGAATTGCCTCTTCGAAATCATCAATAGCTTTTTGGTAATTGTTCGTTTTATAATAGGATAACGCACGCAGATAGAATACATCACCATCTAATGATTTATCTCTTGTTCTTTTGGTTAAATATTCATTAAACAAATTAATGGCTTCAGAATACTTACCTGCCGTATAACTATCATGACCTTTTTCGTATAGACGAAATTGAGCTTGTGTTGAAATAGGTAACACAAACATAAAGACTACAAAAACTAACTGAATAATTCTATTCATGAGAATTACTTTACGCATCGATGATTAAAAGTTAAACGCTCCGCCAACCTGAACGTTGACAGATGGGAATCCTTTAGTAACCATAGGGAATTCTTTTTTCACATAATCAGAAACTGTATTGTCATACGATTTAGTACTCACATAGGATACAGGCAACGTATAGCCAAAGGATGCCTGCAGGTAAAATGAAAATTTCTTTGCTGGGAATAATTCTATGCCAGGACCGACGAAAATTCCACCTGTTATTTTATTCTTGGCCTTTAATGCATCATACTTTGATCCATCCCATGTACTTGTAAAACCATCAGGATACCAAGTGTCATCCGAAGTAGTCCAAACTTGCCCATCACTATCTTCATAAATCTGATAGGTATATCTTGTATCAGAGCCTTTTACTTCCGTTCGTGATGAATAAGAAACAAATGGTTTTGCAAAAACATAAGCGGAAATAATTGATTTATCTTTTACAGGAACCAGATTTAGCTTTAGGCTAACGGCAAGAGAAGTCAACGACAAATCTCCTCCTTCAAGTTTTAAAATATAGCCATAATCATAATCATCTATTACAAAATCAGCCTTCCAGTTATTGGGATCCCCATGCCCTACATAAGCATTGCCGCCCTGGATACTGGTAACATCCGGATCATAATTAAAAGCAACATATGAGATCGAGGGTCCTACGGAAAGTAACCTGTTCAATCTCTTTGTAAATCCTATTTCAAAGTTAAATCCAGTCTTATAATCACCAATATTTTTGCCTAATGTAAAAGATGGACCAAAATCCAGAAACAAACTCTTGTCATTTCCTATTCTCTCTTTCTTTACAATTACACCCTCGTCTTGTGCTACTGATGTGAGGGATATTGAAACCAGTATTATCAGAACGTAAAATTTCAATTTCATAGAGTCAATTTTTTATCCTGCTACGAAGTTAGTGAATGATAAATAAGAAGTAAATCCCTATTTTTGGGGATTAATTTACATGAGAATACTACTGATACCAGCGCTGATCTGTCTCTTACTGCCCTCGTGTAGCAAAAACGCCAATAACTCTAATTCAAAAGTGGTTAAGCCCAAATACCATCACCGATGGTATGATCGCAAAAAGGATAAACACACCAGTAGAGTAAAAACAATCAAGATGAAATAAGCGTGCAGATAGCTCGCCCCTAGAATTTAAAATAGAACTCCCCTACTATATTCGAGCTATCCCATGTATTTTGGCTTTCACCGGAAAGTCGTAATACGCTCATCCGAACATCCTTAAATACCTGTTCAATAGAGCGGCCCGGCTTACGCATAGCCTTCAGCAACTCCTGAGTATATAGGCCATTCCGTCCGGAACCATCGGCGGCTACTGAACCAGGAGCCGTGGCATAGGCAATAAAAGAACCACGCGCTCTCTTCATTTCACTCAGGCCACCGGCGCCAGCTGAACGTGTTGCAGCGGGAAAAGGATTATTTCTACACGCATCAAGAATCACAATATTCATTCTTGAGTTTGATCGTTCCATATTGGCCAGCACCATTCGCTGTACGGGGAAACACATCCTTACAATGTCATCTTCATATTGAACTTTTGCATCAATAGGCACGAGGTAATTCTCATCCTGAAACTGGATTCCATGACCGGCGTAATAAAATAAACCAACCGTTTGGTCGCGTGGACCATTGGTTAGCTTTTCATGAAATTTACGAACAGCCTCACGAAGCTGAACATAGGTAGCGTTAATTAACAATTGAACTTCAAAATTCGAGCTCTTCAACTCCTGAGCTATATCTGTTGCATCATTGGCAGGGTTTTTCAAAACTCCAATCTCCTGTGAGTAGGTGCTGTTTCCTATAACCAGCGCATAGCGCTTTTCATCTTTATACATTTCACCAAGAGAAACTGGTAAAGTCTTTACAGGCTCAACAACCTCCTGCTCTTGTTGCTGGGTTGTTTGCTGTGCTGGTTTCTGATTTTGTGTAACCGTAGTTTTCTTAGGTTCTTCTTTCTTAGGTTTACTTGTAACAATCACCTTTGTGTTTGATCCTTTATCATTTGCACCTCTTGATTTATCAGATGCACCGTTGAGCTTTGTGCTGCTGTATTGTGGATCTAAAGAAGACGCTAATGTCAAATCCTGTTGGGCAGCATCTTGCTCTCCTTGTCGGGACAAAAATTGTGCTCTGTCAGCTAGAAATTCAGGATAAACTTTTCTGTTCTTTTCAAGGAATCCGCCAGCCTCTTTATAATCACTTTTGGCTTCAGAAACTCTGTTTAGTTTATCATAGCACCTGGCCATGTACCAGTGAATAACACCTTTATTGTAATGATTAAGTGTAAGGCTTTGCTTCAAGTCACTTAGACTTTTATCATACTCGCCTTTGAAGTAGTAAGACTGGCCTCGGTAGAAGTAGAGATCTTCGTCGAGTTTTTTGATGTGAGCAACGTTATCGAGGATACCTGTAAAATCAGAAATGACGCCGTCGTAATTCTTATCTTTAAATTTAATTACACCGTCGTCATAAATTTTGTAATCTTCCTTCTGCGCCTGGGTAATCCCGGTGGCTAGCATAAAAATCACTACCGTAGTAAGTGATAGTCTGAAAAGAAGTTTCATGGTAGTAGGGTTGTTAAAGCCATAACAAACTTAGCAACTTGAATACCCCCCTCAAAAGAAATCAGTGACTATTTGATGGTTCGCGCTGCTGTCTGTAAATATGGCTTACACGTTTCATTGTAACCCCTTTAGCAAAAGATCAAGATTTCGTCGCAAAAACATCTTAAATGGCGCCTGCTGGTTAATGTGAGCGGTAATAACAGAGCCGAGAAAAAGTGTCATCATCAGGTTTGTAATGTCTCGCGTATTGGTAGTTCGCACGATGTCTTTTTTAAAGATTGCCTCCAGTGCAAACTTTTCAAACATCTGGTCAACGGATAACATCTCAACACTGGTGATATTATCGACATCTGGAAACAATAATCTTTTCTCTTCAACCTTTACGGGAAATGGTTTTGGCGGACGTCTTAAATCTGACAGATATCCAACCAGGCTCAGCATTAATCCCGGATGATTATCATACTCTTCACTTATCTTATCAAAAATGTAGATTATCCCCTGAATTCCTTCCTTGGGTTTATCAGCCAGTTCAACGCAACGATTCAGTGACCAGATTCGAAAGAAATATAGTAACACATCTTCTTTTTGAGGGAAGTATTTAAAAAATGTGACTTTGGATATTTTAACCTTGGCACACAAATCTTCCACATATAAATCATCAAATGATTTTTTCCCAACCATCTTCAAGGTGTGTTGAAGTATTTGTACTTTAAGTCTGGCTGCTTTTTCTTTTCGAAGACTCATAAATTCATGTAAAGTGTAAAGTTTCGATGGAATTAATACTTTTATGCTGACTTAACCAACATCTTAAATGATGAACCGCCTTATTACGCTTTTACTTGTCATAAGTTTAGTTGCTTGCAAGCAGCAAGAATCATCTATTCGCACTTATGGCTTGCAAGCAGATTCGGCAATTGTAGTATCGGCGCATCCATTGGCATCACAAATAGGAGTTGATATTATGCGTTCAGGAGGCAACGCCGTTGATGCGTCTATTGCCGTTCAATTTGCTCTTGCTGTAGTTCATCCGTCAGCAGGAAATCTCGGTGGCGGTGGTTTAATGGTTATCCGATTGAATGATGGATCAACCAGCACGTTAGACTTTCGGGAAACGGCACCTGCGTCTGCAACAGATACTATGTACCTTGATGATGCTGGCAATGTAAAGAAAGGGTTAAGTGAATCCGGGCATCTTTCATGCGGTGTTCCAGGTACCGTTGCCGGCATTGCTGAAGCTTACAAAAAATATGGAAAAACGAAATGGAAAGATTTAGTACAACCTGCCATTGATCTGGCTTTTCATGGCGTTGCTTTAACAGATCAGGAAGCACAAGGTTTAAACAGTATTCAGGATACACTGAAGAAGTATAACTCAGTTTTACCTCAGCAGTTCATCAAAGCAAAATGGGTAGCAGGCGACACCTTGAAACAAATTGAACTTGGCCATACATTGGAACGAATTCGTGATCAGGGACAAGCAGGCTTTTATGAAGGAAAAACTGCTGACGATCTGATAGCTGAAATAAAACGCGGCGGCGGTATCATGACCGCTCATGACTTGCTGAACTATAAAGCTAAATGGCGCGATGCGCTGATATCAAACTATAAAGAATTTAAAATTATAACAATGCCTCCCCCATCCAGCGGGGGTATTGCCCTTATCCAATTATTAAAATCAACTGAGCCGTATGAAATTGGTGAGATGGGTGTTAACACTGTTCCTACAATCCACTTAATGACAGAAGCTGAACGTCGTGTATATGCCGATAGGGCTGTTTATCTGGGTGATCCTGATTTTTATTCTGTGCCCACAAATGCATTACTAAATGATCTTTACATAACAGAGCGAATGAGTACTTTCAATCCCGATAAAGCTACGCCTAGTAGTGAGATCAAAGAGGGAAAAATTCAACCAAAAGAATCAAACCACACTACACATATTTCTATTGTGGACAGTCATGGCAATGCAGTTTCACTAACCACTACGTTGAATGATGACTACGGCTCGAAGGTAGTTGTTTCAGGCGCTGGATTTTTGCTGAATGATGAGATGGATGATTTCAGCATTAAACCTGGCGTTGCCAATATGTATGGCGCTGTTGGAGGAACTGCTAATAAAATTGAGCCTGGTAAACGAATGTTGAGTTCTATGACTCCTACGATTCTAGAACGCGATGGAAAAATTTTTATGGTGATTGGCTCACGAGGAGGAACTTCTATCATTACCTCCGTTTTTCAAACTATATTAAATGTAGTTGAACATAAAATGACAATGCAGGAAGCCGTTAACACCAGGCGTGTTCACAGTCAATGGCTACCAGACCTTATTGATGCCGAACCTGAATCAATGGATAGCCTGACGACTCAAACACTTCGTGAAATGGGACACCATGTAATTTTCAGAGAAGGTATTGGACGTGTAAATGCTATCCTATCTGTCAATGGCAAATTAGAAGGTGGCGCCGATCCCCGAGGCGATAATACTGCAAAAGGATATTAGTCATTAGTCGATAGTCCATGGTCTATCGACCGTTATCTCTTAGAATTTCTTAATAACGAACTCCACCCTTCTATTCAATTTGCGGGTCTCCTCGGTATCGTTGCTGGCTATTGGTTTGATGCCACCAAATCCTTTACCTGTAATTCGTTTCGAGTCAACACCTTTTGAAACAAGATAAACCTTAACCTGGTTAACTCTGTCTTGAGAAAGCTTAACATTATCAGCATGCACTCCGCGACTATCGGTGTGCCCATGCAACTCAATTTTCACACTTGGATTCGTGGTTAAAAATGAAACAACCAAATCAAGTTCGGGGTAAGACTCTGGCAATAGCACTGAGCTTCCGCGTTCAAACAAAACGTTTTTCAAATTAACGGTGGTACCTACTTCTACAGGCTGAAGTTTGAAATTCATTTCAAGATCTTTCATCTCATACTCCTTAATATCCAACATCTCCAAAGCACTGATATAGCCGTTAGCTTCAATCTTCACCATGTAAATATCGGTAGCAGGAATCTGCAATGAAAAGCCGTTAGTGCTTGATGCTGAAACCGTGTTACTTAGTCGTGTGGCTGCAAAGACAAGTTTTGC
>DATJHZ010000110.1:0-6513 GCA_035493595.1 Cyclobacteriaceae bacterium
TTGAGATTGAACCATCAACAGACCATTGGCCTCCAAGTGAACTTGTAGTTCTGTTGCTCACAATAAAATATTGACCGTTGTTAGCGAACGTTGTAGCAAGCACGCCACTGCCATCTGTATTTTTTCCCCAGGTAGCCGGTGAATTCAATGCACCTGTGGCGTTAGAATAATACACATCGGCTGTGCTGGTATTTGCTGTTGCAACTCCAGATGCTGGTGACTTATTACCTGAGGCATCGTAAGCTATCACAGAGAAATTGTATGCTGTGTTAGGAGTAAGGCTTGTAGCCAGATATCCATTAATAGCTGATGTACCAATCAATAATCCATTGGCCCAAACTTCATATCCAGTAACCTTAACGTTGTCTGTTGACGCTGTCCATACCAGAGATACAGTTGTAAAGGTTGATGCTGTAACGGTTAAAGCAGTTGGTTGAGTTGGTACTTGTGTATCACTCAACGTTGTTGCAGTTGCAACAGAACTAAATGGTGAGGTACCGTTATCATTAACTGTTTTAATTTTATAGTAGTATGCTGTACCGGGTATCAATCCAACATTATCGGCAAGTGTTGTAGTTGTTACACGTCCGATCATTGAATAAGTGCCAGCAAGCGAGGTACTGCGATATACTTCATAACTAGGCGCAGGTGTTCCTGTAAACGACCATGCTAGATTTATTTGTGTCATACTAATTGCAGTTGCCGTAAGATTTGAAACAGCCAATGGTGCAACTGGAGGTGTATACGTATTGTAGCTTTTTAACTTAGCATTCGGTACGGAAACGTAAGGCGGATTTGAACCTGTACCAGTGTCAGGACCTTTGTATTGTAAGTCAAGACATTGAGAACCTGTGTAATCGTAATATCTGACTTCGATTGTATGATAACTATTAGCACTTAACGTAATAGCAGAACTTGTTGAATTTGAGCAAGTACCATCAGCAACAGTTCCCTTACGTTGAATTCTACGCGTGCCATCTATATAAAGCTCTGCTCCATCGTTAGAATAAAGTCTGAAAGTATAATTTCCGTTTTTAACAATATAAAGATAACCATAGAACCTAAAGTTGAAATAATCATCTTGTGTACGCGGGCCTGCAGGAGGAGGTCCCGCCAGAGTTAAGTTAGCAACCTTACCTGTGAATTCAGGAACTGCTGTAGTCCATGGAATTGTTGTGATGTCGGTCCATGCACCAGTACTATGTTCATAATACAAACCATCAACGTATGTATTGGCTGACACCTGAGCACTTTTTGATGAAAGGTTGCCATATAAATCAACGGCACGAACTGTGAAATTGTAATTTGTATTTAGCAACAGTTGAGTCTTTCCAAATACATACGTTGTATTAGCTGATCCTAATTGAACAGAGTCGGTTCCATAATAGATGTAATAATCTTTTATACCAGAGTCATCCGTTGCGGCAGTCCATGTCAGCGATATTGTTTGAATGCCTGTAACAGTAGCTACGAGGTTTTGTGGTGGCGTAGGTTTTTGAGTATCAGTACCAGTTGAAATAACATAGTGTTGTGCTACAGTTGTTGCACTATTTCCTGGAAAATAATCAGATCGGCCAGAGTTGTTAACGGCACGTATTTTATAATAATAAGTTGTGTTTGGTTGAAGACCTGTATCGTGAAATTGTGTTATATCTTCATCTGTTAATACTGCTAGTTTCCAGGGTGTAGTACTTGCATCAGTAGATGTTCGCCTCCAGAGTTCATAACCTCTTTCATCTTTTGAGTTATCATTCCAGGTAAATAGTATGCTTGATGGTGATGTAATTCGACCCGCAAGATTAGATGGCTTAGCTGTTATGACAGGTGGTGTAGTAGTTGAATTGTTTACACCCATTACTACATACTTGGCTTTCGAAACAGGACTTGGACAAAGATCAAACCCGGCAGTCACAAGAGTATAGGCTCCAGTATTAGCACATGAGGTTGTCGCAGAACAGCCAGTGATATTTGCAGTCTGCTGGTCAAGCAGGGTAGTAGCGACACCATTTTTATACCAATAATAATGTTCAAATCCATCGGGTCCATTCAATACGGCATTTTTGTTATTATTTAAATCACTCAGAACTATTGTACCGGTCTGTTGTATAACTGGAATATCCGGTGTCTTCTCACCTATGGTAACTGGGTCAGACCATCTATTCCATTGTGCTTCCGTTGGACTGGCTGATATTCTACTGAATCTTGCTCGGTAAATACCTGGTATGTTAGCCATATATTGATAACCTGTTGCACCAGCAATGATCTGTCCGTCACGTTCCCATTGATAAGCATAGAAACCTTGTGCCAGTGTTAAGTTAACGCCTGCACCTGTAGGACCGCAGATGTTTGGATTATCGAAAGGCACATGTATGTTAGCTTTATTGTGTGACAAAATCCAGGTGAAGAAATCGGGCTCTGCATATGCAGTATTCCATGTACCATGACCTAATGTTGGATAAACTGTGTAGCGAACACTCCCACCAGCTTGTTTGAATTTTTTCACTAGTGCGGCACTTTGAGCAGGAGTTACTTCGGTATCCTGTCCCCCTTGAAATACCCAAAGTGGAATGGCAGCAGCGCTATCATACTCCAACCCCTGTGAGTAGTCTAATCCTGACATTGTTGCAGCGCAGGCAAACATCCAGTCTGCTAAATTCATAGCCTTATATGTAGCCTGACCTCCCAGGGAAAGACCGTGGATATAAATTCTGTTAGGATCGATATTGAGTTGTCTGGTAAGAAGTCTGACTACCCTGATGGCGTAACTTAAATCTGAATTGGAAGCATCACCTCCCCACGTGTTAACATTCTGTGGAAATAATAAAAAGCCAGGAAAGGCCCGGCCATCTAATGTAAGGTCATTTGGTTTTTTAGTTCCGGCGAGTACTACAGAGTTTAAATGAGTCTGGCCACCTTGAGATAATACGTTATCATTATTTAAAAACCTTGGATCTGTTCCAGCTATTGGAGTTCCATTTACACTACAACCGCTTCCTGATCCACAATAGCATGTTCCATTCCAGCAGTTTCCGCGTTCTCCCCCGCCGTGCAACATCACAATTAAAGGATAACCAGGACTATAGTTTGGATCCCAACCTGATTTATCTGCTTTACCACCAGGATATAAAAGCCTATAATTTAGTCTAAAAAGCCAGTTTGATCCGCTCTTTTGTTTTAAAGTACCTTCCGTAAATGGGCTAGAATCCCAGGAAGTCATGTCGTAATAGGTATTTGTGCCCCGCCAACTAAATGTTCCGGGAAAGAGCTTAAAATTGGTCAGGTTAACATTTACAGTATCCTTATTTTGACTAAATGCATTAAAAAACAGGCTTGAGATCAAGAAAATAGTGACGATTAGTCTTTTCATAAGTTTACAGGAAATGGGAATTCTACCTTCTAATACCAAAACTTACATGTAGGTAACAACTATTACACCATGTAATTTTTCAAAAACAAAGTTAGTAAAAAGCCATTGCTGCACCTTAGAAATGAGGTATAACCAAATATTAAAATAGCCTTAAAGGCAGTTACTTGCTCATTTTGAAACTATTTATTCCAGAAATGAGACACGTATGGTTTAGTCAGTTTATTCGAATTGATTCCAATGATGGGAATAGGATAGTTTCAGAATAAAAATTCAATATCTAAGCAGATACTTTGAGATTATCAAAGACTACATGTAACAATGAAATGACAGCTATCTATTCAATAGAAAGAATCCACGTTTCTCTAAATGAATACCTTGATTTTTGTCTGTAGACATCACGGAGTCTCTTCGCTTCATCCAAATCCGAAACATTGCCCATATGAACGAAGTAGTATTTTTTATTTGGATCAAATGCAACATCAGCCGGGTAGCCAGAGCGCTTCAGTAATGCAGCATAGTTTTTGGCATTGACTGATGATTGGAATGCACCCACCACCACATAATGACCAGGTATCATGATATTGCCATTTAGCTGAGTAGGTTTTTTCAGCGCAGTCTCGTTGTTGTCTGGTTTGTTATTATCAGGTGTCATCGTTACAGGACGCTCTTCCTGTTTAGGTACTTCCGTTTTTGGTTGTTGATCTTTTACTGGCTGCTCGACAGTTTCTTCTTTTACAGGTGGACTAACCTGAGTTTTGTTAGCATCCGTTGGCTCTGTCTCTTTCTTTGGTTGTGTCTCTTCCTTGGTAACATTCTGTACCTGATCTTTAGGCTCTTCTTCTACTTTGGCTTCTTCTTTTGGTTTCTCTTTAGCCTTTGGTTTTTCTTTTTTGTTTTTGCCAAGACGTAAAATAAGCTGCACTTCATGAGTGCCATTACCAAATCCATTTACCGGACCTGCGGCAAACTCATAAGCGTATCCAACTTTTAGTTTATCCTTGATGTTGAATCCCAAAAAAGCAGCAGGACCGTAGTCTTGTCTGTAAGAGCCACCAATCCAACCTATGTTGTCAATTTTTATAACACCTAGGCCTTCAAACCAATGAAGATTTAATTCTGTGCGATACATTGCTATGGGCTCGAACGAAATTCTGGGACTCAGATGAAAGTTATAGCTGACAATTGATATTGTACTTCGCATGGGGTCAAGACCAGCTACTTTATACGATCCTTCTGCAACTACTTGTGATTTAAAAAGTCTTGGCAGCGAAAACCCTAACTTGAAATTATGAAACTGATAGCCTAGTCCAAATTGCCCGTCAATATTAGATAAATTACTAGTTACCAGAGTTGGATCTGAAATACCAGATGGAATATTAGTTCTACTTACAGAACTATTTGTAACACCTGCTGACAAACCAAAAGATAACTTATGAGGCTCATTTAAATTTTGTCCTAAATAAACCTGGTAAGCAAAGGAGAGGAGTCCGGTATTTGTTTGAAGCACACCGGCCTGATCATTATAGAGATTTACTCCTACAGCAACTTTATAGTTTAAAGGTATTTGCAGATTAAGTGTTGAGGTCTTTAATCCTCCTGCAAATCCCGACCATTGTTGCCTATAATTTAATGCCAGTTCAGTATAGCCACTCGTTGAAATGATGGATGGATTGTACAGATATGGATTTAAAAAGTAGTTGTTATAGATAAGATTTTGCTGATTGAGTTGACCATAGGCTACCATAGCCAGGTTCTGTGCAATTAAAAATAGGAGAGCCTTGGTCAACTTCATGTAGTATTTATCTTATTATAGTTACAGTTCCTGTTTTAGCTTTTGTATTAGGGCAACCAATTACATAAAAATACACTCCTTCCGGCAGCTGCTGACCATTATATGTACCATTCCATGGGGTTGGATATCCTATTGAATTATATACTCTCAAACCTTGTCGGTTGTAAACGTTAATCTCACAAT
This sequence comes from Cyclobacteriaceae bacterium, assembly GCA_035493595.1. GTDB lineage: Bacteria > Bacteroidota > Bacteroidia > Cytophagales > Cyclobacteriaceae > DATCRE01. Next base: position 5,343 of record DATJHZ010000110.1, read on the forward strand.
TGGTATACTCACTTGAGTTTCCAATGTTCCATGTTTCAGTTTCTGTAGGTCCGGAGTTATTTGGTGTGAATACGTTGTACGGTCCGGTTTCAACTATTATAAAAACCTCATCTGTTGCAACCTGATTATCATTATCGGTTACTGTAACAATGAAACCGTAAACACCTTCTGAAAGTCCATTAACATCAAGGAATGCGGTCGTATCTACGCCAATGCTTACTCCAGCAATATTCTGAGGGTCTGGAGTCCATTTATAAGATTGAATAAGGCCGTCCTGAGACTGGGCAGATGCGAATAGTTTTACTGCATTGTCTGGTAATGTAATATGTATTGTATCGCCAGCATTAACAACAGGAGGTACATTAACGGTAGGCTCTGGGAACACTACAATAGAGACATCATCACTATCTTCAAATTCACCATCATTCGCAGTAAATCTGAAAACATAAGTACCTTCTACCAGGTTAGATAGGCTAACGTTAGCAGTTGTTACAGGACTTGCAAGCGCAGTGCTTGGGCCTGAAATCTGTTGCCACTGTATTGTTATGGCATTGGGAGGATTAGGTAAGCCATCGTCGGTTGCACTTCCTGCTAAATCTGCAGTATTGGCCGGAAGTTGCACAGATTGATCACTGCCAGCATCTGCAACGGGAGAAGTGTTAATAGCAGGAGGTAAAATTGTAACGTTAACAACATCCACTGTGGATGATTTTCCTTTATCATCCGTTACAGTTAACCCGAATTGATAATTACCAACACCCATTCCTGTTATGATGATCGATGCGGTATTCAGCGCAGGTAGAGTACATGATGGCCCGCTTATTTTTGTCCATGCATAACTTGCAACGGTTCCGTCAGCGTCGCTTCCTGTTCCAGTCAGGGTTACTGTTGTAGACTTTGTTGTTTGATCAGAGCCTGCATTTGCTTGTGGCGGTTGATTAACGGTATCGGAGAATACAGTTACTTTCGTAATATCAGATCCGGTGGCATCGAGATTATCAGTTGCTGTTAATCTGAATGTATAGATACCAGCCACAAGATTGCTCACGGTAAGATTAGTGGTTGTTGCATTTACGAAATCAGCAGGTGCAATAGCAGGACCACTTACCTCTGTCCATAAATAAGATTTAATGCTTCCATCGGCATCACTGGCAGTGCCTGTTACTGTTAC
>DATJHZ010000111.1:0-22218 GCA_035493595.1 Cyclobacteriaceae bacterium
CCATCAGCACCGAAGTTTATATCTTCGAAAAATATTCCCCACATGGTGGGTTGCACCGTTGCCTTAGGCTGATTTGCTTTTACAACCAATTGATATGGTTTTTGTGCCAACGCGCTTGTTATTAAAAAACAAAACGCTAATACAGTAATTAATTTATGATTCATATTTTTTCAGTTCATTGTTATTTTTTTCCCCATACTGCTGTGCCTTCTGAGTCTAGCCCCGTGAATATTAAAGACGCAGCTTTTTTATTTTCCCAGTCTCTGCCGCGTTCAACGTAGACACTGTCAGATGCTAAACCGTTCCAGTTAAATTTTATCCATGGCGATTTGTACGTCCATGTATTCGTGGCATTACTTCCAATGGTGCCATCTGCATTTAAAATAAAATCAGCTGCCACCTGAAGATCAGGAGAGACTTGTTCATCTGCATAGCCAGGAACTACATGATAATTGAGTACAATCTTTTCCCATGTACCGGCAAGTTCTTCTTGTGTTATTGTTGTTTGTTCTGTGGCTGCATAGCGTTCGGGTGACGCAATGGGCCAGCCATCGCTCGTCCAGAAAAGTTTTCTAACGTGAAGATCCATGTAGTAACTATTAATAGAAGGTCTTCCCTGATGCGCTATAAAATATTGTCCGTTGTCTTGAAACACAGAGCAATGCGAAGTGCCTTGCCAGCCACCATGTCCTTTGAACTGGTACGGCGCAATAATCATTGGGCCATGATCTTGTTCAACATTAAGATCCACACCTTGATAATCAACAAATGGACCTTCAGGAGAATCAGATTTTCCTACGCGCACATTGTACTTCGTTTGAAGCCAGTCATACGCCATAAAGAGATAATACTTGTTTTGAATAGCATTATAGATTATCTCTGATCCTTCGAGGTTGCCATTTACTTTTCCGTCTGTAAATCCACGTGCTGCAATACGTTTACCTTTATCACCATTGGTGTTGGCCAGTCCGGTTGTTGAATTTAATTTCAGGATATAAATGCCATCCCAGGCTGAACCGTAATATAACCAATGATCGCCTGTTGTTGTTACCAATACCGTAGGGTCAATGGCGTTAGTTTGTATTGCGGCGTTATCAAGTGAAGTGACAACTAAACCTTTTTCAGTCCATGGTCCATTTGGAGTTGATGCTGTTGCTAACCCAATAACGCTAAGCCTCGGTTTTGCCGATGACAACGAATAATAAAGACGGTACTCACTTCCAACCTTTAATACATAGGGAGCCCATAAAGAATTGAATGGCGTGCCACCGTTATTCGATATGAAATCAGAACCCATTTTTGGAAGGGCGCTAAACACCCAACCAACAAATTTCCAGTTAACAAGATCTTTTGATTTCCTTACCTGTAGTCCCGGACGAACATCAATACCAAAACCTACATCGGTACTATAGCAGTAGAAGTAATCACCATCTTTAATAATGGAAGGGTCATGAACATTGTAAGGGCCCCATTTATAGTAATAATCAAATGGAGCAACGTCTGCATATGTATCATTAATACTGTTGATATCAAACACAGGCGTTGTTACCACTACAGAATCTGAACCCTTGACTGGCGTATCATTATCCTTTGAGCAGGATAACAACACGCCAGACAATGAAAGAAGAAACGAGATCTTGATTATTACTTTTAACATAAATTATTTCACCTCCAATACAACAACAGAGAACGGCGGAATTTTCACAGTAAGTTGATTTGCTTTCAGGCTTGCACCTTTAAATGCTACTGGTTTGATCAACTCTGAATTTTCAAATGTGTTATGATCTTGTAATTTTCCCGAGGTAAGAATCCGCCCTGTTACAGTGCTGAATTTTCCCTGAAGATCGATTACCAAATCCTGAGATTTTTTTGAATCGATATTTACTAATGATATATGTGTCAGGCCATTTTTATCACGCGATGCTGATGAAGAAATGGCTGGTAATTTCTTTCCTTCAAATTCATAATCCGCAGTGGTGATCTCCAATGGAATTAACGTCGCATCCTGATGCACGTTATACATTTCCATAACGTGATAAGTAGGTGTCACGATGATCTTCTCATCTTTGGTAAGAATAACAGCCTGCAATACATTAACTGTTTGTGCCAGGTTGGCTACTCGTACACGCTCGCTGTGGTTGTTGAAAATATTTAATGTAACACCGGCAATCATAGCATCGCGCATAGAGTTTTGCTGATACAGAAAGCCAGGGTTGGTTCCTTGTTCTACGTTATACCATCCACCCCACTCGTCAACAACTAGTGCTACTTTTTTCTTTGGATCATATTTGTCCATGATAGCTGAGTGTTTCGTAACAAGCTCATCCATCCATAAGGCTGATTTTAATGTTGCAAAATATTGTGCTTCGGTGAAGTTTGTTGCATCACCTTTATTACTCCACTCAACAGAAGAATAATGATGAAGTGCAATACCATCAAGCATGTGATGAGGAATGTCACGCATTAACACTTCAGACCAATGGTAATCTGCTTCATTAGCACCAGAAGCAATTCTAAATAATTTACTCGTGTTGCTCCAGTCAGTCATAAACGTTGCATATTGACGGTAGATGTTCGCGTAATATTCAACCTGCATGTTTCCGCCACATCCCCACGCTTCATTTCCAACACCCCACATAGAAACATTCCATGGTTTTTCACGACCATTCTGTTTACGAAGATTTGACATCGGGCTAACACCATCGAAGTTTACATAGGTTACCCAGTCTGATAATTCTTTTACAGTTCCGCTTCCAACATTACCGGCGAGGTATGGTTGCGCGCCAATTGCTTCGCACATGTTTAGAAAGTCGTGCGTGCCGAAACTGTTATCTTCAGTAACACCACCCCACCACACATTAATCATTTTAGGTCTGTCAGCTTTTGGACCAATACCATCTTTCCAATGATAGGTGTCAGCAAAGCATCCGCCTGGCCAGCGAAGATTGGGTACTTTTAATTTCTTTAAGGCTTCAATAATATCATTACGAACGCCATTTGTATTTGGAATTTTTGCATTGCCCTCACCAACGTAGAAACCATCATAGATACAGTGACCAAGATGTTCTGCAAAATGGCCATAGATGTTTTTATTGATAACAACTCCTCCGGGTTGTTGCAATTTAATTTGATTGGTTTGAGCCTGACCAATCAGTACGTAAAAAATCAATAATGTTGAAAGTAGATACCGCATAGTTATTATTTGTTTGTTAGTTTGTCATATTATTTGTTCACGCTAATACTCCTGGTAAGTTTACCCTTGTCGTTAAACATCTTGACTTCTCTCATTACAGGAGAAACCAACATGGTTCTTGATTGTTGTGAGAGGTATCCTCCTCCATGATAAAGTTCTGTTTTTCTTGTCTTTCCATTTGCCATCATTACCTTAGAAAAAACTTCATCCTGATTCCAGGTGATCCTTTTTAACTTCCGGGTATTATTAATAATATGACAACTTACTTTTTCATTGTTAACCGATGCGATAACGGCGGACTTATTTCCTGCCATTTCAAATCGTACTAGAGCTCTTCCATCACCATTCACAAATAAACCTGATTGTTCAGGTTTCAATGATTCAAAATGATTGTCAGATTTATTGAACAATACTAACCCATAGGAAGAATCAAAGCGGCCGCTAACAACTTCCTGGTTGTATTTGTTTCCAATCATAGCAATGTCTAATAATCCATCCTGATTAAAATCTTCTGCAACAATACCATTGACTGGCGCTACCTGTGCTTCCATTGGAAGCGGACTGATTTTGAACTTACCATTACCTCTATTTTCTATAAATGACGTTGCAGAAATTTTACAACGCAATGTAGAATATGATTTCACAGGAAACAGATTCAATAACTCTGGTGCAGTGATTGTTGCGAAAGTTCTGTAATACAATAATTGTTTTCTGAGTGATGGTATTTGTTTGGTAAGCTGATCAAGTGAAGTGAAGGGATATTCTTTGCCTTCTTCATAAATACTAAAAATGGGATCTACTGAATGATTGTTATCAAAATCAGCATAATACACGCTCAATGGACTATCTGCTGAAATATGAAATGCATTATTGTAACCAATATTTCCAACAACATAGTCGGTATCACCATCGTTGTCAAAATCTCCGCATTGTATGCTGTTCCACATACCATACGAATCTTTCAGTTCGGTATTATCAGTTATATCTGTCAATGTATTTCCGTTATTTCTGAAAACTGAAATCCTCATAAACTCGCCAACAACAATCAGATCCGGTTTAAAGTCATTGTCGAAATCCGTCCATGTTGCAGAAGTAACCATGCCAATGTTTCTAAGCGCAGGAGCTATTTTAGCAGTTACATCAGTAAAAATACCATTGTTATTTTCAAGTATGTAACTTAATGGAGCTTTAGGATATTCTCCTGGAGAAACTCGTCCACCAACAAATAAATCGAGATCACCATCCTGATCAAAGTCAGCAGCAGAAACAACGGATGTACTTGTTAACATATCTGGCAATGCATTCACCTTGCGTGTAAAGTTTCCTTTGCCATCATTAACATACAACCGATCCTGGTAAGCTGCATGAAGCGTATAACGTTCATCTCCACCACTGGCAATATACAGATCCAGATCGCCATCGTTTTCGGAATCAAAGAAAATACAACCTGTATCTTCGAATACATCATCCTTAATAACTTGCTCTGTAAATCTGCCATTCTTTTTTTGAAGAAAAATGCTTGCCGATGATTGATATGCACCACCAATAAAAATATCATCAAGTCCGTCGTTGTTAACATCTCCTACGGCCATTCCAGGTCCTTCAGTGGAGCAACCTTGCATCAATAGAGGTTGAACAGAAAAATCATTGTAACGATAGTCCTTATGCTGATATGCTATAATTTGTTCTGGCGAAAGGTACGGATCAGCTGATTCAACTTCTTGGTTATAAATGTCTGCATCCTGATAGTTGACATGAATGGTCTGGTTTGCTTTTATGTTTTTGACAATAGTCTGTTTGTGGTCAGGCCAGGTTATCACTGCACTATCAACTAAAGAGACATGTCCTAAACCAAAGTGAATAGTATTCTCAACAGAACTGAGAAATCCTCTTACTGTGTACGCTGAACGAATCTGCTGTTTTTCCTTACTGAACATTTTAACTGTTGCTCCTATGCCATGAACATTATTCTTGGGGCCGTTTAATACTAATCTTACAAAATTAGCGGAGTCCGTTTCAACAGTATTGTTCTTATAAAGAAAAGGTTTATCGTTAAGGTTATTAAGGATGATTTCAAGATCACCGTCATTGTCAAGATCTGCATAAACAGCTCCATTCGATATTGAAGGTTGATTAATTCCCCATGCACTCGACTTGTTTTGAAATGTCAGGTCTCCATTGTTATGGTAAATATAATCTGGCAACGATACGGCAGGTCTTTCTCTCAGACTATCGGATAAGAGTTTATACATAGCACTCTTTGATGTTGATCCGACATCATTACGAAACTTAACAAAGTCAAGATCGGTAACATCTTTTCCATAACCGTTGGTAACATATAAATCCTGAAACCCATCATTATCAAAATCAGCAAGCAAAGGCGCCCAACTCCAATCCGTACTATGAATACCAGACAACTGACCTATCTCACTGAAGTTTCCATTTCCCAGGTTGAGTTGCAACATGTTCCTCATATACTGGTATCCGTAATTATAATTAACGGCCATATAAAAACGGTCGTAGTCAGCAGGACCAAACATTAATTTTTTACGCTTATGGTTTTCAGGGAGCATGTCAACCGTAATGATATCTTCCAATCCATCATTGTTGATATCACCAACATCATTGCCCATGGAGAAGTGACTTGTATGTTTCAATCTTGCAAGCGACTGATCTGTGAATGTTCCATCATGGTTGTTGATCAGCAACTGATCTCGTGAGAGATAATCATTTGAAACATATACATCAGGCCACATATCTTCATTTGCATCCAGAATTGCTACACCTAAGCCAAATCCTTCCGTGAGAATATGTGCCTGTGCAGAAATATTTGTGAAAACAGCATGTCTCAATGTTGAATCATAATTATTCTGATAAAGACGATCTGTGTTACGTGCTTCTCCATTTTCATTGACAGGCCTTACCATAATAGCTGACTTTTCAAAACCTCCGCCTGTAAGCAGGTACATGTCAAGATCTCCATCTTTATCGTAATCAAAAAATGTTGCTTGTACAGATTCAGCAGGCTCATCCAGACCATACTCGTGAGCTGATTCTTTGAAGGTAAGATTATGTTGATTGATATAAAGTTTGTTTCTGAAAATGCTCTTGTTTCCAGTACCTCCAACACATACGTAAATATCATCAAACCCATCGTTGTTGACATCAACAATAGAAACTCCTGTAGTCCAGTTATTCGCCGTAAGGACATTTGAAGATTCGGTAATGTCTTCAAAAACAAGATTGCCTTTGTTCAAATACAACTTACCTGGCACCATGTTACCTGTAAAAAACAAATCATTGAGACCATCATTGTTAACGTCGAGCACACCAACACCACCGCCATTATACAAATATTCATAGCTCAGAATATTTAATGAATCACTTTCTGTGATGTTGTTTGAAAAGGTAATATTAGAATGATCAGAAGAGATCAGCATAAACCGAGCATTTTCATACGTTACGTTTTTACATCTCATGACCAATATTCCTATAAGGCATAGTGATATGTACCTTAGTCTCTTCATTAAAAATGGTTTATCAAAATGAGCAAGAGTATGCTAAATTCTTGCTCAGTCTGAAATTGTTATTTGTTATTTGCAGCATTGCCTGTAAGATTCGGATTTCGATCTAAATCAGTTTGAGGAATTGGCATGTATTTTCTGGTTGACGTAAACGTATTGAATTCAAAATCATGCGATTTCAATTCATTCAACTTGTTTGTGTCTTCAAGCCAGCCCCAACGTTTTATATCATTCCATCTGCTTCCTTCAATCGCCAGTTCCATAATTCTTTCGTGTGCCAGTTGTGTCATGAACTGATCAAGACTGTACGCTGCAAATTCAGATTCACGATCAGGAAGATTTGCCCGATCACGAACTATCTGAACGTATTTAGCAGCATCAGGGATATTACTTGTATTCGCCTGGCATTCTGCATACATCAATAGCACATCGGCATACCGTACAACAGGATAATTAATACCTGACCTGAAAGGATCTGCACCGGTAGCTGCCAGTGTAAATTTCTTAATAAAGTAGTCCGTTGGAAGATATCCTTTATCAGCCCATTTAGCACCGTAAGCCATTGAATCTCCTTCGGCTGGTTCGTACGAAAGAATAGTAGCATGGTAGCGTGGATCAAGTTTTCCATCAATTGTTTTTTCTGCACGCATTTCATTATATAAGAAAGACGTTGGATAGAAATCGAAGAAATCATTTCTTGAATAGGTTGGTGTAACAGCAATGAACTGTCTCCAGTTAACTGTTGGATCTCCACCCCAGTTGTAATCAGAACCGTTGCTGTCAGTAAACTCTGCCCAGAATATTTTTTCCGGATCTGCAAGTTCCAATGAAGCATCACCTGTAAACAACTTAGTATAGTCTGTATTCAAACTGTATTTGTTTGATTCAATAACTTGTTTGAAGTCTGCAGCTGCAGCGGTGTAATTAGCTCTGTACAAATTAAGTTTACCACGAAGAGACAGTGCTGCACCAAGCGTTGCTCTGCCTACCGTTCCTTTATCAGGTCCGGTTACTGAACTATAATCTGCTGGTAACAATGCTACAGCCTGATCAAGATCCGCTTGCACCTGATCATAAATCTGATCTTGTGTCACATCTTTATTTGAAGGATAGAAAGCTTCCTCACCTTTTGGCACGGCAAGTATTAACGGAACTTTCTCGTAGATATTTGCCATATTAAAATAAGCGAGACCACGGAGAAAATAAGCCTGTCCCATTAAACGGTTTAATAAATCCTTATCCAGGTCTGGTACTGTAGGTAAATTTTCCAGAGCCTGATTTGCACGAGATACCAATATAAAGTAACCCGCCCAGGCAATATCATTTGCTCCATCCGTTGGCTGAATTGTAAATGCACTAAAACCTGTAAACCAACCCCACGGACTTCTACTGGAAATCTCATCACCTCTTCCATCATTCATGGTTGGCGTCATTCGCTGGTAAAGACCATCGATGATAAGTGTATTGTAAATGGCATCAACTGCTGCCACTGCCTGATCTTCTGTCTTATAAAATTGACTTGATGATAACCTGTTTGGATCTGCTATATTCAACTTATCATAGCAACCACTTAAGCCTACGAGTGCAAACGCACATATCGATATTTTAAATATTTTTCTCATCATGACTTAAAATTTTAATTGTACACCAAACATGGTAGTTCTAGGTCTTGGGAAAGTACCATAGTCGAAGCCTGGATTAAGAATGCCAGCCTGGAAATCAGGATTGTATCCTTTATACTTCTGCAGTGTGTAAACATTCTGCAGTGTAGCATAGATGCGCAGACTTGAAACTTTAAGCTTGCTCAGAAGATCTCGTGGCAGACTGTAACCCAGGGATACTGTGTTCAATCTGAGATAATCTCCCTTCTGCAACCAACCTGGTCTGTTAGAGTCACGCCCGTTTCCGTTTGGATCATTCCACACAACTCTTGGAATATCGGTATTGGTATGTTCTGGCGTCCAGTGATTAAGAATATCCTTATGCCAGTTTGTATAACCAGTTGTTGGCATCAAACCACGATACAGATTACTATTGATATAATTGCCACCACTACCAGAAGCAAAAACTGTAAAATCAAATCCTTTGTAGTTTGCTGTTATGTTCAGACCATAGTAGTAGGTTGGCATACCATTGCCCAGGAAAGTTCTGTCTGAATCATCAATCTTGCCATCGTTGTTCAGGTCCTTAAACTTAACATCGCCAGGAGCAGTTTGTGCTGTCTGGAATGCATGTTTGGTTGCATCAAAAGCAGCGTTGGTTGGATCAACTGTATTAATTTCACTTGCGTTCTGGAAGATTCCCTGATATACCCAGCCATAATTTTCTCCAACAGGTTTACCTACAACAGTTCTAGCACCAGTTCCTGAAATTAAATCGAGCGGACCTATGTCAAGTACTTTGTTCTTAACAGTATAAAAATTAGGAGCAACTGTGATTGTAAAATCGCCAAGTGTTTCCTGATATTGTAATGACAATTCAATACCACTGTTTTGTAACGAGCCTGCATTTGTTGTTAGCCCGGCTAGTGAACCAGAAGTAAGTGGTATAGGAAGATCAACCAATACATTTTTTGAAACGTTAGAATAGTATTCAGCCGTAAAGTCAAGCTTACCATTTAAGAAAGAAGCATCAACGCCGATGTTACGCGTAATTCGCGTCTCCCATTTTATATTCGGATCTACAAGAATTGTTGTAGCTGCACCTAAGTTACGACCTGATGCAAACTCATAAGGAATAGATCGATTGATTGTGCTTTGATATCTGAAGTTACCAATCTCCTGATTACCCAACTGACCAATACCACCTCTTAGTTTCAACTCTGTAACAGCGGCGGGTAGTGTGAATGTATGATGCACTTTCCACGCTAAACCTACTGAAGGGAAAACGGCAAATCTGTTTTCTTTGCTGAATCTTGATGATCCATCTCTTCTAAGATTTACAGTAAGAAGATACTGATCATTATATGCATAATTAACTCTTCCTAGAAGTGATGATATCTTCGAAGGTTGATGATTGTCAGTTACACTAAAAGAATTTCCACTTGACAGACTCATGATGTAAGGCTTTTCAAGTCCAGACGCTGTAGTTGTTATCTGGCGAAAATCAAACTCCTGATAAGTTTGTCCAACCAACACATTGATATCATGCTTGCCGATTTGCTTTGCATAGTTAAGTGTATTCTCAATCAGAAATGATTCAGAATTTCTGTTACCCATAGTAAGACGTGCATTCGTATTCGGGAAGAAATATCCTAAATCATATTTTGGAACGAACAGTTGATCATGAATTGATGTGTTATCAAACTGAAGATTCGTCTTGGCTTTCAACCCTTTGATAACTTCATACTCACCATACACATTTGCAAGCACCCGATCTACAACAGTTGAATTTTTAATCAATGTGTTGATACCTGGAACGTTCAACGTTATCGAGTTATTTAGTACAGCATCAGCTCCTCCAAAGCCACCCTCTCTTGATGGATCATATAGTGGAATGGTTGGAGCAGCCTGTAATAAGTCATTAACAAGTGTTGGTCTTCCTCCAGGTAAATTAATTGAAGTAGTGAAGAACAATGGATTTTCATCTGAACGCATCACCATCAGATTTTCACCAACTTTAAATTTTCCAAATCTTGTTTCGGTATTGGCGCGAAGTGAATAACGTTTGTAATCAGGACCGCTACCTACCAACGTACCAATGTTATTCAGATAGTCTAATGAGATGAAGTAATTTGTATTCTGTGTACCTCCTGAAAAGTTAAGGTTCTGATTTTGAATGCTTCCTTTTTTATAACCCGCATTCTGCCAGTCTGTATCGATATTAGTAATGTAAGAAGGAGAATTAGGATCATTACCCGGTACTAGGTCCATGCCTGCATTTGTCAATAGTTCATTGTTGATAGTCTGATATTGTGCTCTGTTCAACAATGGAATATGCTTGTACACTTTCTGAAAGCCATAGTAGCTATTGTAGGCTACTGTTAATTTTCCATTCTTACCTTTTTTAGTTGTAACAATAACAACACCATTTGCTGCTCTGTTACCATAGATTGCACCAGCAGTAGCATCTTTTAAAACCTGAATAGATTCGATATCATTTGGATTGATATCCCGGATACCACCTGCAAGAGGAAATCCATCGACAACGTATAAAGGTTCTGCACTTGATCCGATTCCAAAGGTACTTACTCCTCGAATTCTCACAGATGGAGAAGCTCCAGGTTGACCATCTGATGTAATGGCAACACCGGCAACTCGTCCTTGCAGCATTTGTGTTACATCGCTGGCTGCCTGCTTGGTCATTTCTTTTGTATCAACTAAACTCACAGCACCTGTTAAGTCACTCTTCTTTTGAGTACCATAACCAACAACCACAATTTCACTAAGTGATGTGATGTCAGCAACAAGGCTTACATTAACAGCAGTTTGACTGCCAACAGGAATTTCTTCTGTTACATAGCCAATAAAACTAAATACTAAGATTGCATTGTCATCAGGAACTTCCAGGCTATAAACTCCTTCTGCATCAGTTGTTGTCCCGGTGGTTGATCCTTTAACAATAATATTTACACCCGGCATGGGATTGCCGTCTTCTACTGAGGTTACTTTACCTTTTATAACTCTTGAAATCTGCTCCGTTACAACAGGCACTTTGCGAAGGGAAGTGGAGGCTGACAACGTAACATGAATGTTATCGTTTATTCGTTTAAATCGCAGGTCTGTAACGCCTGCAATTTCTCCAAGTATAGTAGCCAGATCTTTGTTTTCTGTATCAACAGTAACTGTATCTACGTTACTCAGATTTAAGTTATTATAGGCAAAACGAAGGTCAGTCTTCTCTTCGATTTCCCTGAAAAAATCCAAGATTGCCCGATGTTTTACATCCACATTGATATGGATTTCCTTTAAGCTTTTACGCTGCGCCATAGTACCGTTGTACGACAATAAAACGGTCATCGTAGTACACTGTAGAATAAGACCATAAAATGCGTACTTGGTCATGGCCAGTACTTTTTTAAGTAATGATTGTATCATACCTTTGATATGTTTGTTTATAACAAATTGATTGTGGCATCTCCCTGCGACCTGCAAAATCTGGGGGGAGTTGCATTCATGAAGAGCCGATCCTATCGGCTCTTCAACTTTTATGTAGAGTTGCTTTTCTTCATAGGTGTTTTTTTAGTTGGGTTTAGTTATCAATACGGTCTTGTCTTCGATTTTATAAGAAAAGTGCGAAGAGTAAGAAATGCCTTTCAACACGGTAGTTAATGCCTCTTTTTCGAAACGTCCGGTATAAAATCCCTTCACCTCAAATCCATTTTCAATCACAACATTCACACCATACCAGCGAGATAAGGTTGCTGCTACCTCTTTAAAACCAGCGTGATCAAATGAAAGAACTCCATCGCGCCAAGCCAGCAAAACAGCAGGATCAAACTTTGTCTTACTTAGCGATTTCTTATCGACATCATATGTAGACATGTTCTTTGGAGTCAGCACTTCTTCATCTCCCGTTGATGTCGTTACCTGCACTTTGCCCGTCACAACAGCAACATGATTCAACGATTCACTATCATAGCATTGTATGTCGAATGAAGTACCTAACACATGTGTTGAAAAATGTTTTGTGTGAACTATAAAAGGAGCTTTTGCATTTTTTGTTACTTCAAAGAACGCCTGACCTGTGAGGTAAACTTCGCGGAGGGTGTCGGTAAATTTTGAAGGATATTTTATTTCACTGGCTGAATTTAACCTTACTACAGATCCATCAGGCAGTGTTACAGTTTTCTTGAATCCGTTTGGAACAGACTCAACATTGTAGTCGATAAGTTTTGCTACCGAATTATCTTTCTTTGGACCAAGAAAACCTATTAGCGATAAACTTGAGAAAAGTATAACCGATGCAGCCGCAGCAATAAGCCATGGTTTTGATGTATTTATTTTCTCATTTGTTGCCCGTGCTTTTTGTTTGCTGTTCTCCTCAAGAAGATTGTCGAGTATTTTATAATAGGAAACATCATCCATCGCATGCGTCTCCTTGGGTTCGAAGGATAATAATAAATCGCGAGCGGCGCCCAATAACTCTACCTTATCAGGATTCTGATTTAACCAGCGCTGCCAATACTCAGATGACTCTTTCGTAGGTGAAAGAACCCACTGAACAAAGTATTCCTGTTTTAAAAAATCAGCTTCCGTATGTGGTGTAAATTCCATTGATGAGGGGAAATTAAATATTGCTTATACTGTTAAGAGACACAAGTCACAAGAATGACTACAACGATTTCGATATTTTTTAAAAAAACTTTTAGAAGAGGCTGAAGTCTGAATAAATACAGTAATCATGAAACCCATCATGAGGCTGGAAATATAATTTTACGGGTACCGTTTTATCAGAAAAGAAAAAACAATGATCCGGTAAAGATGGTAAGTTCTTTTTTCCAGGATAAGAGTAGCACAGAAAGTGAATCAAGCGCACGATAGACCATTGTGCGAGCAGATTTTGTTGTTGACAAATTCATAGTTTTCGCAATCTCATCATAGCTAAGTTCTTCAAAGTAATGAAGTACAACAGCTTCGCGCTGCCTTGCCGGAAGTTTATTGCAGAAATGCTCAACTATTTTCTTTTGGTCGCCATTGAAATTGGAATTAACAGAGAGATACGTTGCGTTAACAGAAATCTGAAAACCTTCATCAGCCATATCATTGGGGCGAACAAACTTTGTATTGCGTTTTAATTGTCTTATAATAGAATGACGAAAGCTCGCATAGAGATAAAACTTTACTGATGTTGCTACGCTTAACTTTGAACGCGTGCGAATCAGATTCAAAAAAACATCCTGAACAGCATCCAGCACCAGATCTTTGTCTGCTGTAAATTGACGGCCGTAATTATAAAGTTTGTTTGCATACAGATGATAAAGACTTGTCACGGCATTGTCGTCGCCTTGCAAAAAGTCAACCCATAACTGCCCCTCTGATGTTGCATTACTGCCACGATCGCCAGGTGCTATTTCATTATGTTGTTGGGCCTTTTGAACATGCAGACTTTGCTCAATCATCTGGTTTCAGGTTTAAAGTGTTTTGTAAACACTTATTAGTATGCTGCATAGTTAATAATCATTTCAAACGATTGCAAGAAAGTACTCTAAATTATTTTAAAAGCCGGTCCAAAACCGCATTTCAAGGTCAAATTCAAGATAATCAAGTACTTTAAGGGCCCTGTGCAAAATTTAAAATTGGATGAGATTAGCTTCTCAAAATTTTATGCATTAAAGCTTGGGCGTGAGAAATTACTCTATTAAGGATAAGCACCCACTCGATTAGGGCTTGTTTGACTTATAAAAAGCTGCCTGTTTCAGCTCAATTGTGACGAGGTTAATTAAGCATGGATAACCTTTGCACGTCATCATAATTGGTAACATGCGTCTTAACGTTATCCTGATTTTGTTTCTTTAACAAAGTCTTCAGTTGCTGTGGCTTCACTCCTAAAAATTGTTGTACGCTTTTAAGTATCACATCAGGATGTTGGGCCAGCTCTTCATAACTAATTTCAAGCACAGCATGATCTTGAAACAAGCCTGTGAATAACTGCTGATGTTGCAGATATTCTTTTCGAAATTTCAAATAGTCAGCTGGATCAATGGTTATCTGATCTGCATTGTTATACACTGAAGATTTTCCAGTACTCCATACGTTAGTTTTCTCAGCAATCTTTAAAGAGACATACAGCTTCAATATATCTTTCCGGATAAGATGAATTATTTTAACATCTTTCCTGATTAACACCTCCTGAAAACAAGTTGCGTAGTATGAATGCTGTTCATAATATTCATAGAAGATTTTCAAACCAACGGCTTTACAATTAGTTGAATGAGGTTTAAAAACAAGACGCTCAACAAGGTTGGCAGAGTCCCTTTCCAAATTGTTACTTTCAAAATATTCACGCAGAACTTCTCCGTAAGATCTTATGTGTGAGTGAAAATTAAGATAGGTATGTAATAATGTAGAACCAGATCTTGGCGCACACAAGATCGCAAAAGGTGTGTATGAATAATTTTTAGTACGACCCAGTGCTTCACTCCATTGCTTTCGCTTAATGATAAGATACGTGCGAGCATGTAAAAAATAGTTGTACATAGATATTTACTTCCTAAACTTACTATATGCCGAATTTATAAACAATGCTGGTTTATGAACTGAAGCTCCTTTATTTTACATTTGAGTTTCCTGATCACCATTTAAATTGCCACCAAGATGAAGCACACTCTATTATTAATTGCCGTAGTCATCATACTTTCAGCTTGTAACAACACGAAGACAAGTGAGAAGAAAGAATGGATATCTCTATTCAATGGTAAAGATCTTTCGGATTGGGTTGTGAAGATTCATCATCATGATGTGGGTGTAAATTTTGGAAATACCTTTCGGGTAGAAGACGGAATAATTAAAGTTCGCTACGATCAATACGGAGATTTTAATGATCAGTTTGCACATCTCTATTACAAACAACCCTTCTCGCATTTTCACCTGGTAGTTGAATATCGTCTCACTGGTGAATTACAAAAGGGTGCGCCTGATTATACCTTGCTGAATAGTGGTGTTATGTTTCATTCGCAAGATCCTCACACTATGCCAAAAGAACAAGATTGGCCAATCTCAATAGAAATGCAATTTCTGGCTGGCCTGGGTGATGGCAAACCAAGACCTACAGGCAATATGTGTTCACCGGGAACAGATATAGTTTATCAAGGAAAAAAATATGATGGCCACTGTCTCAACTCCACCTCTAAGACTTATGCTAAAGATGAATGGGTTCGGGCTGAGCTTATTGTATTAGGAGATTCGCTTATCACTCATATTATCAATGGCGATACCGTTCTACAATACAGCAAACCAACCATGGGTGGTGGCGTTGCTAATGGATACGATTCAACTATCTGGCAAGAAGGCAAGCCGTTAACTTCTGGCTTCATCGCATTACAAAGCGAAGGTCAACCTGTAGATTTTCGAAAAGTAGAATTACTGAATCTTGAAAAAGGTAAGTGATCAGTATCACTACCCTGGCCTTATTCTAAATAATATAATATCCCTGCACTCTCGAATTTAATGTAATTCGATGTTGGCTATACTTTTCAAAAGCATAGTCAACAATGTTCTTACTATTCTAGCACTTCTCTTTTAAAACTTAAGTCCGGTCTATTTCATCATCAAGAAAATTTCATGTTCAGGCAACGAACGCCTGCTTTTCTGCATTTCTGGTATTGTAACGCGAAATAGAATCACTTGAAGGAAATTGATCTGGTAAAAAATTGTCAGCAGGCAAACAGAAAAGGGCAGCAAGAGCTCTATTCGCTGTATGCTGATAAGCTATACAGAACCGCTTTCAGGTACATTAAAAGTCAGGTTGATGCAGAGGATGTTTTGATAACAGCCTTCACAAAGCTTTTTAAGAACATTCAATCTTTTCACTATCAGGGCGACGGAAGCTTAGAAGCCTGGATGCGAAAAATTGTTGTGAACGAATCGCTCATGTGGCTTCGACGACGACATAATTTTAATCTCACCGAAAGCCTGGATGAAACATTGCCAGAACCAGATCTGACACAATTTAGTCAGCTGGAGGCAGATGATATCTATAAAATGATTTCAACACTGCCTACAGGCTATCGCACCATATTTAATCTGACAGTGATTGAAGGCTACAATCATCAGGAGATTAGTAAAATGCTCTCGATAACCGAGAGCACATCGCGAACACAATTATTTAAAGCAAAAGCATTACTAAAGAAGATGTTACTACAGGAGGGGTTTCACTATGGAACATAATACTGAAAAGATCATTCGTGAAAAGGTCAGAGCTGCTGAAAATTCAGCTCCGGTATGGCAAAAGGAAAACGTATGGTTATCAATCGAAAACAATTTCGAGATCAATCATCACATGTCTTTCAAATACTATGTAGCAGCATCGGCTTCACTAGCGTTGGGGTTGTTCATTTTTCTACTTCAACCTAAAAATCAGATTGTTCTTCCAAAATCGAATGCTTTAACAAAAGAAGATCACAAAACGCAAATTTTTTCTGATCATACTAAGTCAATCATATCAGTTGAGGAATGTAAAGAGTCTGGAAATACAATTTCGTATACACTAAAAAATAAAAGCATCAAATCCATTCACACTTTGGTTGATACAGTAGTGATTACCACAAACGTTGAAACCGTTGAATTGGAAGAACTTCCCTTACAGTTTGAAAAAACTACTGATGATACCACAGTTGCCAAACATGTAGAACAAGTTCACGCGATTTTTGGTGTAGAAGAAAAACCCGTCGTCACATTTTCAACCAAACGACAAAAGAAAGTTCATTTTAGATTATTTAAGACAGAGGAAGGAACAAGCCCCATTGGCAACACAGGTGAACCTGTAAATCTTCTCGCCCGAATCAATAAAAATTAAAACCCATTACATTATGAAATATATACTCATGCTAATGATAGCAGTTGCTATTCATGTTCAAACTGCTTTCGCACAACAAAAAATAAACTACTATCCTGATTCAATTCGCATTGAGTTACCTGAACAGCATACATTGGTTGTTTTCGAGATGAGATCTATAAAAAAAGATCACGCTTTCATCAAAAACTTTCCTGCACTTTTTCAGGAACTCTTAAACTATATTCAGAAAAGTACACAAACTAATTTTAGTGAAACTGGTCCTTATGCAATCGATGTTAAAATTCTGCCTGAAGATGTGGAAGGAACTTTTGAATGGGTTCAGGAAGGTGTTACAAAACCAATTGGGGAGAAAACACAAATTATAATTAACAAATCAACCAAGTCACAAACACACGTTCTCATCAAGGAAAAACAAATTGTAGAGCTTCTTCCACCGGGTTGGGAAGTATCAATCACTTCGAATACATATAAAGTCAACATCTATTCTGAAACTTATCAGGGACTTGTAAGTTTAGGAAAAGAAGATTTCTCTCAGGCATCATCTGCGTTGGTTGATGATGCAGGCATGAAAGTAATTGGTAGAAAAAGTATGTATGCACGCTTCTCTGTTAACGAAAACAAGATTCAGAAGAATGCTATTAAATATATTCATCCTGGCGATAATATTTTTCTAACGGCCATTGCCGGAGTTGGCTTGCTTCATGATAAAATCTATCCAGAATTATCATTAAAACTTGGGCTCACATTCAAGGATCACTTCTTCAGACAAAACATCAGAACTTCTGTGATCTATAATAATTTATTCTTTGCAGAAAAAACTACAGAGAAGTACAACACGTTTGTCAATTCATTTCTATCATTAAACTTCGAACGGAACTTCAACCCGAAGAAAGATCATCCACATTGGTCGGGCATTGGCGCTGGCTTGTTGGTTAGAAAAAATGGAGATTATTTTATTGGGAAGACAGCCAAGTTCTTCATCACGCATGAGATGGGTAACAGGATAAACATTGTTCCGGAATTCTATCTGACAAATGACTTTAAGAAATTGACCTTTGGTATGACGCTGAAGTATTCTTTCTAGGAAGTAAAAATAAAAGCCATCTCAAAAGCTTGAGATGGCCTTTAATGCTGGTTAAGCAAAGATCAATCAACTACTTTTTCAAAATAAGATATTGAAACTTTTCAAGCGAGAGTGTTGTGCCTAATGAAACTGCGGTTCCATCCAACGCATTCACCCATGAAGTGTTTTGCAGTGCAGCATCAATCGTATAATCTTTTTTAACATTGCGAACATTTACTATTACCAAATACTCTTCATCATTATACTTGCGTTTGAAAACAGCAAAATCATTATTAGCAAAGCTTTCCAATGTTCCTTTCGTAAACGCAAGCGTGTTGTTGTAAACAGAAAATAGTTTTCTGTACTCATGCTCCATCGATATATTGTCATCCCACTGAATAGGCTCGCGTGTAAAAAATGGAAGCTTGGCTGCCTGCCCTACTTCCTGACTGCTGTAGATCAGCGGAACTGAACTTGTAAATATGGTAATAACAGATGCTGACAATGCACCAGTTACTCCGCCAAAAAGTTCAATGGGTGTAGCTTCATAAGCTGATACATCGTGATTGGTTGTGTAACGTAATTTCTTAGCACCAGCAGGGATACTGCTATATTCACTTTGATGCGTGGTAAATACGGAGCTTGCTGCTTTATTACTACCATAAACCTGTTTTAGATTTGTATAAAAATCCCACGCATAGTTCATTTGAAAACCTGCGGTAAAATTATCGGCCTTCCCTCCTTCTGCTAAAAAAATAAGATTTCTTCCATCTATTTTTTTGAGTTCATCAATGGCTTGCTTCCAGAAATCTGTTGGTACAAAATCAACTGCATCACAACGGTAACCATCAACGTTGACTTCGAGTATCCAATAACGCATGGCGCTGATCATAGCTTTGCGCATATCGTTGTTACCATAATTAAGTTCTGCTACATCCTGCCAGTTGGTTCCGGGAGGAATAATGATGTTGCCATTCGCATCTTGTGAATACCACGATTTATTTTTGATCCATGAATTATCCCAGGCCGTATGATTGGCCACCCAATCGAGAATAACAGCCATGTTTTTATCATGCGCTTTCTGAACTAACTCGCGAAGTTTATCAAGATTACCAAACTCGGTATTCACCTTCATGTAGTCTTGTACAGAGTAAGGGGAACCAAGTCCGCCTGCCGAATTCAATTTTCCAACAGGATGGATAGGCATGATCCAAATGGTATTAGCACCAAGTGCTTTAATACTATCCAACCGATCAATAATACCTTGAAAATTTCCTGCTGTACTAAAGGCACGCGTATTCACTTCATATAAAACAATATTCTGCACATCAGGAACACCTGCGTATGGTGTGCCATACTGCTTGAAATCTCCATCGGTGTTTGTATTTTTTGGATCGTTGTCGTTCCCACAAGCCAACAGCATGAACGCCAGAAAATAAACTTTCTTTATCATCATAAAGCACATTTAACAACATTTTTAAATTTAACTTAAAAAGAGAGAACTGAAGAATCAGTTCTCTCCAAACCAAACATTATTTAACCCATTCAATTTGAATCACGATTTTCATCATGATTAATTTTTAACCACCGTATATGAATATTGATAAGGTGATGTAGATCTGCTGAAATCAAGTGTAATAGTGTAATTCCCTGATGAAGGAATAGTGATTGCATTATCAGTATGAATTAATGAACCACTCAGTTCGTCTGACTCAGGACCAAAGTTTATATCCCATCCATCATTTGCTCTGAATTTTAATGCACCATTTACCAGATCAGCTTTTACTGTCCATACATTATTGACAACATCGTACGTCATCGGTGTAGAAGTATTCCAGCCACCAGATGTTGATGTACCAATTAATCCCCATGTGCTAATCAATGTTGCTGTGTAGCTCATGTCATTTGTATCAACATTAAATTTATAGTAGCCTGTATGTGGCCAGTCAATGTCAGCACCGGAAGTTGACAGGCTTCCACTACCAACACCATTAGCGTAAGTGCTGTTGCCACCATCACCATAATTAGTATGACTATAGTCAGGAGCATTTGTGAATTTTATACCCGTTGAAGAAGGGATGTTAATATATCCCTCGTAGGCAGCTCCATCTTTTACCAATTCGCTAAGGAAGGGAGCACTTGCGGGATCGAATCCTTCATAGCCGCCGGGCACCCATAATCTTGCTGGAGGACTAATGTCGCCAGTGTACACAACATTGTATTTATAAACATAAGGTGCTTTTGCTTTGCTGAAATCTATTGTTATAGAATATGCACCGGTTTTAGTGATGTTAACTGCGGCTGCATCAAAGACTAATGAATCCTGATAATTGTCTATGTTATTCGTTCCATAGTTTATATCCCAGCCATTGTTGGCTCTGAATTTCAGTGCACCTGCTACAAGTTCAGTTGATAGTTCCCAAACATCTTTCGTAGCATTATATGTTAATGGAGTTGATGTATTCCAGCCGCCAGCTGTTGCCGTACCAATCAGTCCCCAGGTATCAATCCAAGTAAGTGTATAGGTTAAATTTTCGGTATCAACATTAATTTTATAATAACCTTTCTTCACTCCAATAGAAGGTGCAGCTGCATCTGTTGATAATGCACCTACTGTGCCTGCTGAAGCATACGTGAGTGTTTCACAAAACTTTGCGTTTGAGAATTTGAAATTTGTTGTGTCGCTGAAATTAATGTAGCCTTCATACGTTGATGCGCCCGTTAAGCAGATAGAAGGAGCATTGGCTTTATCCCACTTATCACTAAGCAACCAAAGCGCATGAGGCTTATCAATAAATGGTGTAAGTGATAATGAAATACTTGCTGAAGGCATGGAGTACTGATTGTTGATAACAGAAACAACGCGCAACTCAATATCTGCAGTTTGATACTGAACCAATTTCAAATCACTTAGCAGTCTTTGATTGAGGTTGTCAAGTGTAAATGAAAAAGAAGTTCCAACGGAAGAGCCTAAGGAAACAGGATTCGAAAAATTGTCGCACTTATAATCCAATTCTACGGTGTAAGTAACTTCAGTATTTACTCCGTAGTCAGCTTTATCCCAGTTTATGGTTGCGCTTGTACCCAACGTTTCGCTTGTGATCTGAAGATTCAGGTCATTAGCTTTTGTTGTGATAATCGCGGGCTTACCGTCTCCACTTAGTTTGACAAGTGTTTCATCTTTCGCACAGGAGAAAAGTGCAACTAATCCGATTAATATATATGATGATAGTTTTTTCATAGCAGTAAGATTAATATCCGTCGTTCTGTTTCAGATTAGTATTAATAGCCAGGTCTGTTGCAGGAATAGGGAACAGATTAAAATGTGCATCCACACTTTTGCCAGCCTTAACGCCACCTTTCCAATCCCATAGATATGTGTCTCCAGCGAACAGATCATACCGGATCAAATCCGTACGACGATGTGCTTCCCAATATAATTCGCGTGCGCGTTCATCCAGAATGAATGGCAGATCAAGATCACCTGCAGTAATATTTCCAGAAGTATCGCCGTATGCTCTTACACGCAGGGCGTTGATATAATTTACAGCTGTAGCAATATCACCACCTTGTCCACCACGTTTCACTGCTTCTGCATACATCAGGTAAACTTCAGGCAGACGAAATAACGGAAAGTCTGTATCGACAAATATTTTGTCTGCATCATGTCCTGGCACTCCTGTTGAAGTGACATTTTTAAATTTCGTACAGGCATAACCTTGTGTGAATTCATTCTCGAGCGTAATCTCCGCTGTGCGATCTGTTGTGAAGAAATTGGCGCGTGTATCAGTATCACCAGTGATATCATCAAACTTCTCAACAAATGAATTTCTGAATCTGTTACCAGCCCATCCACCACCGATACCAAAGGGTGCAGGATTCATAGCGGCGTCCGTACCTACAGCTGCGTGAATAATAAATGTTACACCTCCATAATTTTGTGTAGCGGCACCATCTTCTGCTATTGGTAAAATTATTTCATT
>DATJHZ010000112.1:0-3652 GCA_035493595.1 Cyclobacteriaceae bacterium
GCAGTGATGGTGGTTGTTACTATTGTTGGCCTGCTCATGGTCAGTACATTAATTGGTATCGTGAATGCAGGCATTACCGACACGTTGGTGAATATGCGAAAAGGAAGATCTTTTGTAAGTGAAAAAGATCACATCCTCATCCTTGGATGGTCGCCCATGATTTTCCCTCTACTCAGCAAGCTTGCCTGCGCCAGACAAAAACATGAACGTCTGGTGATCGTTATCCTGGCCGACAAAGACAAGATTGAAATGGAGGATGAAATTAAAAGCAAAGTTCCTCATGATACTAAAGTGAGAATCATTTGCAGGAGTGGTAATGTGATAGACCGAAACGATATTGAAATTGTTAATCCTCATGAAGCCCGAACTATTGTAGTGATGGCACAGGAGAATGATGTACACGACACTCATTCTATCAAAACAATTATGGCGCTCATGAAAAGTCATAATCGCAAATCTGAGAAATATCATATTGTGATCGAAGTACGCGATCGTGAAAATCTTGAAGTACTAGATTTGATTGGTAAAGATGAGATAACAACTATTGTAACAGAAGAGCTGTTCTCGAAAATGATTGTGCAGACATCATTGCAATCCGGGCTGAGCGAAGTGTATAATGAACTACTGGATTTTAATGACATCGAAACAGAACTAATAGATGCACATGAACTGCAAGGGTTAACGTATGAGCAATGCCTGCTGAGCTTCAGCGATGGTGCATTGATTGGAATACACAATGAAGAAAATATACCCGACACCAATCCACCACCCAGCTTGATCGTGAAAGCCGAAGACAAGCTGATTGTCATTACCCGTCGTGATCGGGGCATCCGGAAAAGTAAACCTGTAGTTGATGAGTCAGTTTTTTCTCACTGCGCTGACAACAAAAGACCTCCGCAAAAAACATTGTTGCTCGGATGGAATCATAAAGCTCCCGAGATCATACGAACGCTTGATCAGCATTTTACCAAGGGCTCTGAAATAACAGTGTTCGCGGAATTAGACGACCTTGACGAAAAAATCGAAGTGCTCAAAACACAACTATCAAATCAAACACTGAAACTGGAGAAGGGTAACATCAGAAACAAAGTACAGCTTTCACGCCTGATCACATCTGAAAATTATCAGCATGTCATTCTGCTTTGTTATTCTGATACACTCGACATGCAAGGTGCCGATGCCCTTACACTTATTACACTCATCCAACTTCGAATGATTGAAAAAGAAGCAGGAAGAAATTTCACCATTGTCTCAGAAATGCTCGACAACAGAAATCGTTCCTTGGCAGAAGTCACACATGCTGATGATTTTATAATCAGCAGTAACCTGATCAGTATGGTGATGGCACAGCTGGCTTGTAACATAAAGCTTAAGAAAATTTTTGATGAGTTTCTCACGCCAGGAGGCTCTGATATTTTCATGCGACCTGTCACCAACTACATAAGCATAGATAAGCCGGTAAATTTTTACACGCTTGCAGCGTCTGCATTAAAGAAAAATCAAACGGCCATTGGCTATAGAATCGCCTCGTTGGCCAACAATCCGGAAAAGCGATATGGTGTTATGCTCGCACCTTGCAAAGAAGACCTTATTCAGTTTGCCAGTGGAGATAAAGTAATTGTGATTGCTGATTTAAAAGAAATGGTTTAACAAACATCCAGATTATTAAATCAGAAGTTCTTGCTCTATGCAATCTGAGCCGAGTCCATAATTTCGCTATAGCGCTTATGTTCGCTCGAACGTGCTGTACTTACTGCTGAAAGATGAATCATCTCAATGTTCAAACCAGGTCCGAAGGCACACGTGAAAATACTTTTATTCTCAAATGGTGTAGCTGAAGTTAATTTATTCAGAAGTCTGTTCAGAATAAACAAAATAGTAGGCGAAGACATATTGCCATACCGATTCAGCACCGCTAATGAGTCTGCTACATTACTGTCGCTTAGATTCAGACTTTCTTTCACTGCTTCAATAATTTTAACGCCTCCCGGATGAATTGCCCAGTAGTCAGCTTTCCCGTCATTATTTATTAAAAAATTATTCGCGACAGGTGCAATATTTTCTTTTATGGCTTTTACCACATGCTTACTAAGATACATTCTGAATGCTGATGAAGAGATATTCCACGTCATCAAATCCATTGTATTCGGTATATAAGAAGAACCTATGGCATCAATTTTTAAAACCTTTTTATTTTTAACAGATGCATGCTCCACACCACATACAGCCAGCGCAGCTGCTCCATCCGTAAAAAGTAAATTGGCAAGAATATCTTCATCAGCAATGGATGGATAAAAATGTAATGAGCAAAGTTCAGCACTGACAATTAAAATGCAGGCATCAGGATTTGCTTCTGCTATATAATGTGCATGCTTAAGTGCTTTTATTGCAGCATAACATCCTAAAAAGTTGAACGCTACTTTTTCCGTATGCTGAAGATTGTAATGCTCAGCTACCAGAAACTCAAGACCGGGAGCAAATACACCAGTGCAGCTAATAGTAATTAAATGAGTGATGTCATCTGAGTCGAGATTATTTTTGAAAAAAAGTTGATCGATAGCCTTCGTGGCAAGCGGCATAATCTTTTCTTTATAGACAGCCATTCTTTGTTCTACCTGTGGTTGATAATTTTCATTCGTGTATAACTCTCTCTCATGTTCATTGAAATCAGGGATGCAGGTATGACGATTAACAATTTTAGTTTTTTCAATCAGATAATTCAATTTCTTGGTTATTTCTGGTAGCCCACTCACCTGTAAAGACTTGGCATAAAACGTAATCAACTCTTCATTAGTAATTGAATAATCAGGAACGGCAGTAGAAATATCCAGAATGTAAGACATTGTTTTTTAGTTTAGTTAGAAATAGTCCGGCTACTTTTTTTCATCAATCGCATTCCACATTTCGGACATTTACCAGGTTTATTCATTCCCACCTTAGGATGCATGGGGCAAGTATAGGTGAGTGGAGCTGCCTTGAAGTTGGGACTGTTAGGATCAGGTTTCTGTTTATTAAAATCCTCATTTGTTTTTTGACTTAACATATCACCACCTGCAAGTTTGAGTTGTTCGTTATGTATTTTCTTTTTCATCTTTATTATAACGTATGCCTGCCTACAGATATGCCATTTTCATGCCCTGCAGAACTGCATTTCTAATTGGTGATGGCATTGAAATTTAAAGCACAATCATCTCACTAAATATGCCTCGGAGACCATCATTACAAGGCATATCATTATTGACTGTTATAAGTATGGAGACAAGGAGCAGCGAGGCTATACTTTCAAAGTGTAGAAAATATTCAACAATTTTGAAATGTCCCTGCAAGAACAGTGGGTTCTAAAACATTATCTGTTAACCAACTGCACAGACTAAACTTATCTGATCGTGCCCAATCATAAGAGGCACAGATAAATTCAGTGCAGGGCACATTAAAAACTCGGAGCCATCAAACAAAAAGCCTTGTGTGGCTTTTTGTTTGATGGTCCAAGTCGACAAAGTTTTCGAAACATAATCTTAACGATTATGTTTCGGTTAGTACTCAAAACGATTTGCACGCCCCCACGAGATATTGATATGAAGCCCAATCAACACCGACGCCAAGTCGGTCGTTGATCGGCTTCACTCCTTATACGACAGAGGGTTGATCAAAT
>DATJHZ010000113.1:0-3342 GCA_035493595.1 Cyclobacteriaceae bacterium
ATTAAAAATCAGCTTTATGTGGTTGGGCTTGCTTCAATGCTTAGTAAAAATCGCATCGATAATATATCAACCATCAAAGAGAATTTCGAGAACCAATTTTTGCTTGACTATCTCACCGTAGATTTTAATGGTGAAAGTAAAACCGCTGCCGGAAAAGTACTGAATGCGAATTACCTGGTGCCGATGCTCATGCTGGATCAACATTACTTAAAGAATGGTGAGACCAAGAAAGCAAAAGATCTTGAAAGTATTGTAATGAGGCTCGCCAGTGAAACGAATAAAACTGACATCGTACAAAATTTTCTGAATCGTGAACGTATAATGAATGTGCCTTACTTTCAGTATACACTCAATTTAAAAGAAACAGAAGGTACTCAGAAGCTTATTAAAGGAAACATCTATGCGCAGGAGTTTGAGGTTACAAACAAACAGTATAATGACTTTCTCGGCTATCTGAAGCAAAACAACCTCATGCAGCAACATGATAAGTTTAAATTTGACTTATCATCTTTTGAAGAACCTGCGCTCTCATTCATGAAGGGATACTGCGCTCCAAGAGTCCCTTATAAAAAACAAAAATTCTTTATTAACTATCCTGCCGTTAGCATTACGTATGAAGGTGCCCAGGCCTATTGTTCATGGTTAACCGATCAATATAATACACAGGATGGTCGTAAATTTAAGAAGGTAATTTTCAGGCTGCCTTCAGTTCAGGAGTGGCAGATAGCGGCACTGGGCTATAAGGAATTTCAATCCTGGACGTTAGATGATAACACCATAAAGATGACTTTGCCAAAAGACACTTTATCAGAGATAACAAAAGATGGAGATGTAAAGACTATGCGTTTTAGCGAAAGCCATATTCTGTATCCATGGTTTCAATTTTATAATTACAGAAATAAGTATCTCAATAGATTTGATTGTGCTTTAGGTAACTTCAAGTTCGATGACAGAGTAACCAGCTGCATGACGCACAACCACATGCCCACAGCAGATGGCTTTACCATGATGGCTCCTGTGGGTGCTTACTTTCCAAATGGCATGGGACTTTATGATGTAGTAGGCAATGTTGCTGAGATGACTAATGAAAAAGGTAAAGCGTGTGGAGGAAGCTGGAATCATAAACCTGAAGAATCAACGATAGAAAGTATAAACACATATGAAGGAGCCGATATCGCTGTTGGGTTTCGGGTTTTTATGGAAGTTATTGAGCATTAGAATTGTTGTCTGATGTTTTTTGATAGACTTTCAAAGAAAACAGATGAAGAGTTAATGGTGCTGGTGCAGCAGGGGGAGGAACGTGCCTTCACCTTGCTGTACCAGCGCTATTGTAAAAAGATTCTGCGCTATTTTTATCGCATGCTGTGGAAGGATGAAAACAAGGCTCAGGATTTTTTACACGACTTGTTTGTTAAGATCATAGAAGATCCTTCCCGTTATAATGTATCGAAACCTTTTACTACCTGGATTTATTCCGTAGCGCACAACATGTGCAAGAATGAATATCGAAAACATAAATTCAGACAAGAGATAAACGGAAGGATAATAACTCATACGGAAGTAATTGAAAATAAAATTCACGAAGAACTTGATCATGCAAGACTATCAAAGGCAGTTGAGGAATTGTTGAATCAATTTGATGATGACGATAAAAATCTTTTTGTGCTTCATTGTGAACTTGAAATGCCTCTCGCAGAGATTGCAGTTATACTAAACTGCCCCGAGGGCACAGTGAAGTCTCGATGGTTTTATTTGAAGAAGAAATTAGCAGAGTCTCTTCATGATTATAATCCTGCTTTTAAATGAATGTGTTATGAAAGACAGCGAAAAAGAAGATTACATAGACAGGTTAATTGCAACAAAGCAATTTTCTGAATTAACGTCAGAAGAATTAACTTTTGTTATGCAAGAGTTAGGTGGTGAAGAACAATACATCGCCCTTCAGAAAGTACATTCGGTTTTGAATTCATCTTCATCAACGAATCTTACACCAAGAGCAAACACACAGTTGTTGCTTCAGGAGAGGTTTAATCAACAATATGCAAAGCATTCTCTATGGAGAAGCTTGGCCTTCTCAACTATGCCAACATATGTTGTTATCCTGCTGCTGGCAGGTGGTATATTTCTCACATGGATGTTAACGACTGCCATGCAACCGGTTAAAACAAGAACAGTGATGATGGCTTCAGAGAAAGACACTGTCAAAATTGTAATGAAGGCAGATACTGTTTTCGTAAATAGGGTAGTGTATAAGTATAGAAGAGCTAAAGTAAATCCTGTTTATAATTTTGTTCAGGCAAGGCATTTTGAAATAAAAACAGATAGTACTCTTAGTGTAAGCATGAAAGAAAAAGAAGAGCTCGATAATTTATTAGTAACGGGTGTTAATTGAATAACTTAGCAGATATCTAATAAGGTTTTAATTTTACAGGATGACTTCAATAGAACCCAGAATTGAAATATTGCAACAAAAGAAATTGGTTGGCAAGTATAAACGGATGTCCTTTTCTAATAATGTAACATTTCAACTCTGGCAATCTTTTATGCCGCTACGAAAAGAGATTTCAGGTAAAGTCTCAAATGAGATGATTTCCATGCAGGTTTATCATGAGCCAATGAGAATGGGTGATCTTAATCAGGAGTTTGACAAGTGGGCAGCAGTTGAAGTTAATGATTTCGAAAATGTACCTCACGAAATGAATACCTTCATACTGCAAGGTGGACAGTATGCAGTTTTTCCATACAAAGGTTTAAGTACTGATGTAAGCATATTCATGTACATTTTTGGAACGTGGCTGCCTGGTTCAATCTATACATTAGATCTCAGACCTCATTTTGAAATATTGGGAGAGAAGTATCGAAACAACGATCCAGATTCTGAAGAAGAGATTTGGATACCGATAAAATTGAAAGACAAATAGTTGTTGAAATGCTGTCCGCTAATTATTACGGAACTACTTTAGAAGTGTAGTGTATTTGTACATGCCATCAATTAATCCTTTGGTGCCTTCTTTACTTTCAATCATTAGCTCAAAGAATGGCTCAATATCATCTACATATTTACCAACACGACATTTAGCTTTACTTTTGGCAAGCAGGTTTATGATTAACGGATTAGGTTCGTTATCGATATAGAATAAATAATCAAAGGCAGTTTCAGAGAATGTTGCTGCTGTATGCGAAGTATTGTTGCCCCAGAAAGTTAAATCTTTGTCAGTGAAGAAATCGAATAGAAATTCATAGTTCTCTTTCTTTTTAGGCAGAAAAGAAATTACCGTTACTTGTTTGCCATCATGTTCAAGTCTCTTAACAAACTCCTTAATCTGGTCGTGCTTAGCTTTG
>DATJHZ010000114.1:0-10180 GCA_035493595.1 Cyclobacteriaceae bacterium
TTTTGATACGATCCATAAGCTTCACAAGATAAGCGCTAAATCGCAGAGAATGATAAGGTCAGGAAGAAATATGCAACGTCGAATTTCGACTAGCTTATTTTATTATTTGTATAGATTAAAGTCAACGTCAAGCTTTTCGAAGTTTCCGGATTTAATTAAATGTTCGTCCAGAATTTTAATTCCATCGTGATTATTATCGGCCATAATGAAGACAAAGCCCCAGATATCTTTTGACAAACTGAAATCACCAACAGATGATGATAGCTCAAGAACCACTTCATCGTTCATCCATAAATCAGATACGGATTTAGTTTGAATATCTAATTCATTAAATGCTTTAAACAAATCAGACATAAAATCATCCTGCTCCGAACCTATAAAAAATTCCAGGAGCAGGTTATTTCCTCCGTATGCGGGTCTGAGTTTATACTGATACACTTAGTAACGATTTACTCTTCAAAGATAGGTAAACAATAGTGTACCAAAATAAGCAGTCATTCAATCCGTTTCTGATTTTGTGAATGATTGATTTAGAATTATTATAAACTATTAATCATCACATTTTTTTATTCTTAATTATTTTGAAATGCAAAACGCTATAATCTATCTTTGCATCATGCAAAAAGAAATGCACACATATTTTATACTTAGCAGTCGCCCTAAAGCAACTAATAAGTTATCGCCGCGGATTTTCAGTTAATCATCATCATGTGATCTTCACTGAAAACCCGGCATCGTCCGGGTTTTTTATTTTATAACCCGACATAAACTAAATTTTTAAAATCATCTGAGAAGATGAGTGGAATTGCTTTGTCGTGTACAAAGAGAAAGGAGTAATTATGAAACGAAAAATGTTAAGCGGAAAAGATTTAATCAAGTTGGGCTATCCTGAAGGTAAAGCCATTGGGATTGCTATCAACACGGTATTAAAATATTTCCGCAGAAGTGAAAAAGAAGAAATATACAGCATACTGAAAGCTGTTATTGCTAATCCAAAAGATTTTGTCAATGATTCTATATGGAGTAAGGTTGCACTTACACTGGTACCAACTGAAAAGAAATCCATGGTGCATCAATTAAATAAAAGCAGAATTGATTACAGACTTTTTGGTGCAAGTGAGATTGAAGAAGGTGCACGTAATCAGATGGAGATTGCCATGAAGTTACCTGTTACTGTAGCTGGTGCTTTAATGCCAGATGCTCATCAGGGTTATGGTTTGCCTATTGGTGGAGTACTGGCAACAAACAATGCTGTGATACCATATGGTGTAGGTGTTGATATTGGGTGTCGCATGTGTTTAACAGCATATCCGCTGGATGAAAAATTTCTGGAGCGCAACCGTAGCAATCTGAAACAGATTTTGCTTGACAATACCTACTTCGGAAGAGAGATCGCAAAGAAACCAAAAGATCATGAAGTGCTTGATAGAAGTGAGTTCAATGAGATCACAATCTTAAAGAAACTTCAAGGTCGTGCAGCTATGCAGATCGGATCATCCGGAAGTGGTAATCACTTTGTAGAATTCGGCATCATGGAATTGCCAGCCAACAACACCTGGAAACTCGCTGCTGGAAAATATGTGGCTGTATTGTCGCACTCGGGTTCTCGCGGACTTGGTGCTGAAATAGCAAGACATTATACCAAGCTAGCCAAAGCGTTGTGTCATCTTCCTGGTGAAGCTGCAAACCTGGCGTGGCTCGATCTGAATACAGAGGCTGGTCATGAGTATTGGTTAGCTATGAATCTTGCAGGTGACTATGCATCTGCAAATCATCATCAGATTCATGCGCGCATTGCTGCTGCCCTTGGAGAGAAATCACTACTGACGGTAGAGAACCATCACAACTTTGCCTGGAAAGAAAAGTTATTTGATGGTACTGAAGTAATCGTGCATCGTAAAGGTGCAACACCAGCAGGTGAAGGAGTGCTCGGAATTATTCCTGGGTCTATGACAACACCCGGATTTGTGGTGAAGGGCAAAGGCAATGCTTCGTCTCTCCTGTCAGCATCACATGGTGCTGGTCGGTTAATGTCGCGTAGTGCTGCCAAGCAAAGCATTACCAATAAAATGGTGAAGCAGGCACTGGAACAGAGTAACGTTGACTTACTTGGTGGAGGTATGGATGAAGCTCCAATGGCTTATAAGGACATCCACAAGGTAATGAGCTATCAGCATGAGCTTGTAGAAGTAATCGGGCAATTTAATCCGAAGATAGTACGCATGTGCGGCGATGATACACCCGCAGAAGATTAAAAGTTCAAGGGTAAGGTTTCAAGTTCAACGCGAATCCAACCTTGAACTTGAAAAATAATTTTAAACTTGAATGACAATGAAACTTGAATGGGTAGAGAAATATATGACAGATGCTGAGCATCTGATCACCGACAACCAGTTGGAACAAGGTCTTGGAATCTTAACCAACTTGTTATATGAAGAGCCTGGCTATGGAAGTCTGCACAATCACTTGGGTTGGGCATACTTATACTATGCCGGTGATACAGCTAAAGCTGAGCTACACTTTTCTATGGCAATGCGTTTTGATGCCGAGTATGCAGCACCATACTTACACATGGGTACATTGTGTATCCGTGGACATCGTTACGATGATGCTATTAAATATGCAGAGCAAGGCTTAACAAAAGCCAGCGCTAACAAAGTTGCTTTATATGAAATTATCGGCAATGCATATGAGTTAAAAGCTGAATACACCAAAGCTATTAAAGCATACAAAGCAGCATCTATGGGTTCACTTGCAACCTATGAGATTTCAAACCTGACGGAAGGCATTAAACGATGCTGGAAGAAAAGAGTAACATTATTTTTTACATTCTAAAAGTAGAGACGTGATGCGCGCGTCTCTACTTGTTTTAAAAATATGGTTTTAGAATTTCGGTGCTCTTATCCCACAGCCAGTTTGCATTTTCATCTGTAGCATCGCTATTACTTATTTTAGCAAGCTTGCTTTTAGCAAAATACTTTCCTGTATAAGGTTTTAATTGTTGAATATTTTCTTCTGTCAGATAAATGCTGGTGACAGCGCCTTTCTCTGATGTGATAAAGAAAGGTTTAAAGACGGTAATTACAACCTTCATCATACCGGTAACCGTATTTCCGAAATTAGTATTCACAACTCCCGGATGCAGGGAATATGTTGTAACGTTATTCGGCAAACGTTTTGCCAGTGCCATCGTAAAGAGTACGTTGGCCAACTTTGCATCACCATAAGCTTGCTGAGGATTATGTTCTGCAGGCTTTGTAAAAAAGCGCGACACCTTTCCCTGCGAATGCAACGCAGAAGAAACATTTATGACTCTGGCTTCAGTTGAATTTTTTAACGCTGGCATTAGCAATTCAGTTAACAACATGTGGCCGAGATGCGCTGCAACAAATGCCTTCTCAACACCATTAACATATTCAATGACCGGCGGATAATAACCTGCATTATTAATCAGTCTGTCGATAGTTGGGTGACTTGATAAAATAGTGCTCGCTGCTTTCTTAACGGAATTCAAATCACTTAAGTCAGCTACAACATTTTCAGCTTGAATAGAAGGATTATCTCTCTTTAATTCGGCTACTAATTTATCACCTTCAATTTTGTTGCGACAGATTGTAATAATAGAATAGCCCTGCAAAGCCAGTGCTTTAGCAGTTGCTCTTCCAATACCTGAGTTCGCTCCTGTAATAACTACTGTTTTTGTCATAGTGGGTTTTGTTAACTATGACCTGAGACGGATTGCGTTAAGAAATATTTTAACGAGAAGGACTTAATAAATAACTAGATCTCCAGCAGATCGGTTTCAGCCTTCATCAAGGCGATAAGCTTATTGTTGAACTTATTAAAACTGGCAACAGCTTTTTTACCTGCTTCCGTTACTTCTGCGCCGCCGCCATGTGAGCCACCCTTGCTGGTAATAACATAAGGATTTTTCGCCATGGAATTCATTTCGTCAATCATAGCCCAGGCTTTCTTATATGACATCTTCATTCCTCTTGCGGCTTTGGTTATTGAACCATGATCGAGAATACCTTGAAGAAGCTCTACACGGCCAGGTCCAAAGAATTTGACCCCATCGATTTCAATCCAGCATTTTACTCTGAGTTGCAAAGGCTTATTCGAAACTTTCTTCATATCAATGACATTCGATTTATTCAAAGATAAAATTTTCAAAGAAAACTTTTTTACTTACCACCAACCAACACATGATATTCTGCGGGAATGGTTATTCCTTTAAAATGACCCGTCGCTCCATAAAAAACAAAAGCAGTTAAAAAGAATCCAGCAATAAATAATATGGTTGCCTGTTTGTTGGGAGATAATCCAACCAACGTTGACTTCATTTTAGCAGCATGTATTGAAGCCAGATGACCAAATACTGACACGATAGCAAATCCATAATAAGGAATAAAGAATAGATTAAATGGAAAGGTATTCAGACCGGCTACACCAAAATAAAAATTCGTATCAAGATGAAGATACAATCGTCCGCCAATGACAGCACTTACATGTATAATCAAAAAGAAGGCGAGATATAATCCCGTCCACATATGAAGTTTTTCAAATGATGAAACGGCAATTTTTCTTTTATTTATGAAAAGCTTCATTCCGGATAAGATCTGAGTAAGCACTGCCAGCAACAGCAACGTCTCTATAAATACATTTCTGTAAACAATCCGTAAAGAATTCATGATCTCAATATGCTTGTCAGCACCTGCAACGCTACAAACATGATTGAAAAGATGTGCCGTAATAAAAACAGTAAGAATTATCCCGGAGATATAATGGATTCTTTTTAATGATGCCATAAGGTGAGAGGTATTCGTGTCTGCAACTATTATAATTCAGGTCTGCATAATACGCATCGTTTGTTTGCCGATTCATAAAAACCAAAACTAATTTTTAATATCTTTAAGTTTCGCATCAACCAAGCGCTTGGCAACAACCTTAAAGAGTATAAAGCTTCAGACTTACGAAACGCTATTCCGGGAGCTGTTCAAACCGCTTTGTGGTTTTGCTATGAAATACGTGCGCGATCTTGACGAGGCGAAGAGCCTGGTGCATGAGGTTTTTATAGTTGTGTGGGAGAAATTCGATAGCCTTCCGGCGGATACAAACTACCGAAGTTATCTGTACACCGCTGTGCGCAATCGTTCCCTCAATTACATCCGCGATCAAAAGAAACACGTGATGCTTGAGCATGTGCCTGAAGAAAAAGCAATGGAAATAAACACATCATTGGAGGCCGAGGAGCTTGAAAAAGAAATAGAATTTGGGATTCAGTCCTTGCCTGAAAAGTGTCGGATGGTCTTTGAATTGAATCGCTCAGAAGGATTAAAATATGCGCAGATCGCTGAAAAAATGGGCATTTCAGTAAAGACTGTAGAGGCGCAAATGTCTAAAGCATTAAGCGTTTTGCGAGAGCATTTGCGTGAATTTATATCTCTGTTATTTTTTATGTTTTGGCCATAAGGGTAAGCCCCGAGTTTTGTGTTATATAGTTAGCTACAAAAGTGATAGATGATAAAAACGATAGTGTAAAAGAGCTGCTCACCAGACACCTGGCAGGCGAAACCTCGGTTGATGAGGCTGAACAAGTACATGCATGGCTTGATCAGAAACCTGAAAATGAGCAGTATTATAATGATCTCAGAAAAGTTTTTGATCTGAGTCAGCAACACTATGCCCGTCAGTCTCATCAGGATCTGGACATTAACATTGATGCCGAGTGGAATCAGTTTGTTAATCAGATCAGCAAGCCTGAAGGTAAAAGCGTTACCATGCCAGCGCCAGAAAGACAATCCGCTTCTACATGGTATCGTGTTGCTGCAGCGGCTATCATACTTATCGTGTCCGGCTTTGCTCTTAATTATTTCCTTAACAGGGAAACTGACATTCAGTATCAAACTGCTGACAGTACGCAGGAAGTTGTTTTACCCGATGGATCACATGTGACCTTAAACAGATATTCCCGCCTTGCTCTTACATCATCTTTTGGTAAAGAGAAGCGAACACTAACCTTAACAGGCGAAGGTTTCTTTGATGTTGCACATGATAAGTCAAAACCTTTCATCATCAACACAAAAAGTACACGGGTTGAAGTAGTTGGAACTTCATTTAATGTTCGTGCATACGACAGTCTCGAAAAAGTAGAAGTCACCGTACAAACCGGAATTGTAAAATTTGCTGTGCCCCAACTTAACCAGGAAGTGAAATTAGTAGCAGGAGAAAAAGGCATTTACGCAAAAGAGAATTCCAAAGTAGAGAGCAAAGTAAATGATGATGCTAACTTCATCTCCTGGAATACGCAAAAGATTGTATTCAATGAGAACAGTCTGCAATCTGTTATAGAAACATTGAGTAAAACCTATCATGTAAACATCGTATTATCCGCTGATGTTCCGGCTTCATGTGTCGTAACCGTAACATTCGATCATCAATCATTGGATGCTGTCCTTCATGTGCTAGAGAGTACCCTTAATCTGAAATATATCGTCAACGGAAACCGCATTGAAATTACAAGTGCCGGATGCTAACATGCATTGACCGATTTATCAAATCGAACTACTTGGCAATGTTAACATTGTTGACTTTGCTATCCCATCATACTGTTCACGCTCAAAACAAAATTCCAGATACTAAAATCACTGTTGATGTAAATGGTATTGCGCTCACTCAATTACTGGACATCATTCAAAAGAAGAGTGGTGTTTCATTCTCTTATAATCCCAACAAAATCTCATCCGATCAGAAGATCAACTACAAGGCGATCAACAAAACATTAACAGCCATACTAAACGACATGGCAGATCAATTCGCTTTAAAGTATATGCTGGTGGAAAATCAGATTATTTTAAAACCAGAAAAGAAGCCTGAGAAAAAACAAACACAAAACATTACCTTCAGCGGTAATATAAAAGACAAAAAAAGCGGTGAGGCTCTCATTGGTGCAACACTTATTGTAAAGGAACTTCAAACTGGTTCTGTAACAAATGCCTTTGGTTACTTCTCTTTAACTATCCCGAAAGGAATGTATTCTGTAACCTGTTCGTTCATTGGTTACAAGCCTTATACTACTACTGTTGATCTTAGTTATCCTATCAAAGAAAACATTTTATTAGAAGAAGAACCTCCGTTACTCCAGGAGATCGTCGTTGTAGGCGAACTTCATGATGTGGTGAAGGAAATTCAATCCAGCATTACAAACATGCGACCCAAGCTGGTAGAAGAGCGACCTGCTCTGTTAGGTGAAATGGATGTTGTTAAATCATTGGAGTCCGTACCCGGAATAAAATTGCACTCCGATGGTTCTACTTTCTACTATGTACGCGGCGGAAATCGCGATCAAAATCTTTTACTTCTTGATGATGCACCCATTTATAATCCAAGTCATATGCTTGGTGTATTCTCCACCATCATACCCGATGCTGTTAATGATGTAAATCTTTACAAGGGAAACATGCCTGCATCATTGGGCGGAAGGTTATCCTCTGTTTTAGAAGTGCGCACCAAGAAAGGTAACGATCAGCATTTTCAATTCTGGGGAAGCACCGGGTTGATTTCTACTAAGGCTGGTGTTGAAGGACCAATAAAAAAGAATTCAAGTTCATTCCTGGTGTCAGCAAGAGCGTCTAACGTTGGATGGCTATTTAAGCAGGCTGATAAAAATATTAAGCAATTCAACTTCTTCGATCTTACAGGTAAAGTGAATTTTAAGTTCAATGCCAATAACCAGGTGTTTTTCTCTTCTTATACTGGCAGTGATAATTATATGAACAACACCAATGGACTTGCATGGAGTAACACAGCAGGCACGTTACGATGGAATCATCTCTTCACTGACAAGCTCTTTCTAAATACTACGCTGGCAGCAGGCAACTATGATTATTCATTATATACTGATGTTGCTACCAATACAAAATGGAGTTCGCACATTGGCAACATCAACCTCAAATCTGATTTCAGTTATTTTATCAAGCCTGAGAATGAATTGACATTTGGCTGGAGTATCAACGGTTATAATTTTAATCCGGGAAATCTTAAATCAGATGTACCGCTCCCTAATGTTCCAACGCTATCTGTTCGAAATTCAGTAGAGTTTGTGCTATATGGAAATCATGAAGTAAAACTCGGAAAACATTTAGGAGCAAACTATGGCATCAGACTTTCTTCCTGGAAAAATACGGGTGAATCATTTGAGTTCGTATTTGATGAGAATAGAAATCCTATCGATACTTTATATTACAAGAAAGGACAAAGTTATAGTCGTTTCATTAGAGCTGAGCCCCGCGTGACATTAAACTATTTATTAGGTGATCAGTCTTCCATCAAAGCAAGCTATGCACGCAATGTTCAGAATGTTCATCTCATTTCAAAT
The DNA here is from genome assembly GCA_035493595.1 of Cyclobacteriaceae bacterium. GTDB lineage: Bacteria > Bacteroidota > Bacteroidia > Cytophagales > Cyclobacteriaceae > DATCRE01. Next base: position 8,378 of record DATJHZ010000114.1, read on the forward strand.
TCCGTTAGTCCGTTTACTTCGTTGGAAGTGTGGCTTCCCAGCAGCATTAACATAAAACCTCAAATTGCAAATCAATTCACATTGGGATATTATCGATCACTGCCCATAAAGGGAACATCATTTAGTGCAGAGACATATTATAAAAAAATGTATAACCAGATTGATTATAACGCTCATGCCGAAACATTATTAAATCCTTTGCTTGAACGCGAGCTTCGGTTTGGAACAGCTACTGCTTATGGACTTGAGCTCATGGCTAAAAAAGATGAAGGTCGTGTTCATGGATGGCTTGGTTATACGTATTCAAGAGCTAAACGAAAATTTGCCGATATTAATAACGGCGCCACTTATAACGCTTTTTATGATCGACCGCATCAAATCAATCTGATGGTTGCTTATGATGTTAATGCACGATGGAACCTGGGCATGAACTGGAACTATTCAACGGGTGCACCCTATTCCGCACCGATAAGCTTCTATAAATACAATGGAGAGGAAGTTCCAATCTATGGTCAGAAGAATAATGCTCGTCTGCCCGATTATCATCGCATGGATTTATCAGCTACGTTTAAGCTGAACAAGAATCCGGAGAAGAGATTCAAGCATAGTATATCATTCTCCATATTTAATATTTATGGAAGAAAGAATGCGCTCTTTATCAACTACAATAAGACGGAGCAAAGTGACGGTTCATTTAAAGTCCCAACGAATCTGTTAGAATCGGATCGAAAGGCTTCGCAGTTTTACCTTTTCAGGTTTACACCATCGTTCTCTTATAATTTTAAATTTTTATGAAGAAGATGCGAACCATAATAATTTTTTTTGTTTGCATGCTTTGTGTCGCATGTGAGGAGTCTGCAAACATTCATTTATCAACTGAAGAAACTAATCTGATTGTTGTAGAAGGTATTGTTACCAGTGAAAACACTAATCACCTGATTAAGCTTTCGCACACGTATCAAAATATCAATGGAATAGCAGAACCTGTTAGCGGAGCTTCAATTGAAATAACAGAGGGTCTGAATAACTATCCGCTTATAGAATCACCTGCGGGATCGGGGGAATATTATACACCCATCATGCGGGCGGTGACCGGTAAGACGTATACTATCACCATCCAATATCAAAGTAAAACATATACCGCTCAGGATAGTCCATTGCCAGTAGAACCATTACCAACCATTCAGTATTATAAAACGAATAATCAATATTCATTATCACTCAGTAATTATGGACAGGATGCTAACTTCATCAATCATTCCATCTCATGGAAAAATACACCAGCTTGTACTTCCGGAATATGTGAGAGCAAAGTTGTTTACTACGATTTAAAGACTATTGACGTAAATGAAATCTTCAAACCAAAAAAAGAAGATCTGCTCTTTCCTGTAAATTCTACTATCATCAGAACGAAGTATTCAGTAAGTGACGCGTACAAATCTTACTTACGATCTATGCTCTCAGAAACAGAGTGGCATGGTGGGATTTTTGATGTGCAACGAGCCAATGTGAGCACCAACCTCAGCGAAGGAGCTGTAGGTTTCTTTGCTGTGTCAACAATAGTTTCTGATACAACTATGGTGTTAGAATAAGCCTCACCCTAAATCCCTCTCCAACAAGGAGAGGGACTTAAGCCCTTCTCCTTTGGAGAAGGGTTGGGATGAGGCTTACTTCTTAATTACTTTAAATGATTGGCTGCTTCGAAGACCATTGATATGCACCACGTACATACCAGGGTTTAGCAGAGAGCCTACAGTCTGTTCTGTTCCAATATCTTCATGTTGAATAACTTCAACTTGTTTA
>DATJHZ010000115.1:0-2050 GCA_035493595.1 Cyclobacteriaceae bacterium
CAGATGATAAGCAATAACATTTGTCTCAGGCAAAAACATGATGCCTGTTATTGAAAGTAAGAGAATGGCTATAATTACATTCTTATTGATCTTCATAAACTCGTGTTCATAAAATCCAATTACAATACCAACAAGAATAGACTCGAAGTGTGTGATTGGAAATATCCAGATAAAAGGATCTTTAAAGTCAAAGTAAATAGAGATGCCCCGAACGAGAGAGCCGATGATAAATGCTCCAACAAAAAAATAAATTCTGTTTTTAAATTTTAATCTTACCAGCCATGGAATGAGAAACGGAAGCAATAAATAAAATTGTTCCTCATAAGAAATCGTCCAGAGATGTCCAGTGAAAAGAATTGGATTGAAGCCTTTAACGGCAGCAAAGATATCATCCGTGAATGTAAGGAGCCCTAACGCTCTGTACCAGTTCTCTTCTGTAATGACATGCTCATAATATGAAAAGAGAATGGCCAGAATTACATAGGTGAGATACAACGGCCATATTCTTAAAATACGTCTTACAAAGAATTTAAAAAAATCAATATTACCAAGTTGCTGAATCTCATAACGAAGAAGTCGTGTCAATAAAAAAGCAGAGAGACAGAAAAAGATTTCAACACCAAGCCAACCTGCTGTCTTGATCTGATCAAATAAAAAGATATGTTGAACTGAACTGTGATGAATAAAAATCAACAGGAAAGCAATGAATCGAAGTCCATCCAGTTCAGGTATAAAAATTCTGGATTTAGTCATGACACAAATTAATGCGAAACAACCTTCAGTCCTACTATTGAAAGAATAAGAGTTGATAAAAACAGAAGTCTCCAGAAATCTGCTGGCTCTTTAAATACAAATATTCCAACAAGCACAGTTCCTACTGCGCCAATACCCGTCCACACGGCATACGCAGTACCAATAGGCAAAGATAGTGTTACCCGATACAACAGATACATGCTGATAGTAAGGCTCACAAAAAAACCAACAAACCACAAGGTGGACGTTACACCTTCAGTTTCTCTTGCTTTACCAAGGCAAGTCGCAAAACCAACTTCAAATAATCCGGCAATAATTAACATTATCCAATTCATATTTATCTTGATTTCATGTTTAAGAGTATTTCTAAAACTCGCCCCTCGCCTTTATTAGTGTTCTTCACCAAACAAACACTTTAAAAATCCAGTTTCATTAATTTTGTCACTTTTTTCAATTCGCGGTTAACAGCTCTTGTTCGCTTTAAGTATGCACCGGAGTCTTTGTTAATGCACTTCAGGTCTGTCAATGACAGATAATTGGGGTGATAAATTTCCGATATAGTTGCATAAGGAAATACTTTGTCATCTTTACGAATATAAAATACATATATCCAGATGGACAATTTTGTGGGCGGAATGTTTCCCATCAACTCATATAATTTATTCCAATCGACAGTAGGAGGCAACTCTCCCAGAAAAATATTCTTCTTCTCAATCTTCCATCCTTGTGCTTTAAAAGTACTTCCTATAGATCCTCCCTGTACAATCATTTGATGCTCTTTTGAAAAGGAGCTATCAATAACTTTTGGATAATCCACAACAGCTAGTGTACGTGTTATTTTTTTTCCATCCTGCAGATTGGATACTCTTAATTTGGCGCTACTATAAAGCACATCAATGCCATAACCTCCAAACTTCTTCTCAATCCTTTCGCTGTTTAACAAGTTAGCCGACAATACTGAATCGCAGAGCGTAATAGTTGATTCCTGGTAATTACTGCGCTGTGCAAAACACCTCTCGCCAGACAATAACGATATCGACAGGGCAAGAGTAAATATGTATACTTTAATTTTCATTGCTATCTCTAAAAACTGTTTTCATTAAGCCTCATCCCTTCCCTTCTCCGGGTGGAGAAGGATAGCGGAAGTTTTTCCCCTTAACTATAACTTTCTTTTTCTCGCACCACGAACGGCTTCAGCCGTCCATGGATCTTCAGGCCATGAATGTTTAGGGTATCGCATACGAAGTTCCTTACGTACATCATGATAGGTGTTGTGCCAGAAACTTTTTAAATCCTG
>DATJHZ010000116.1:0-5991 GCA_035493595.1 Cyclobacteriaceae bacterium
AATTTTTTTAATCAGTGTTGATTTACCAGAACCACTCACGCCTGTTACAACGGTAAGTACACCTAACGGAAACTTCACTGTAAGATTCTTTAAGTTATTCTCGCGCGCACCAGTAATTGTTACATGGTCATGCCACTTACGGCGTGCTTTTGGTATTTCTATTTTCTCGCGGCCACTCAAATAATCCGTTGTGTGTGAGCGAACCTTTCCATTCATTTCTTTAAGTGTTCCCTGAAATACGAGTTGTCCTCCGTGACTCCCTGCATCGGGTCCAATGTCAATGATCTGATCGGCAGCACGCATAATTTCTTCTTCGTGCTCAACGATAATTACAGTATTACCCATGTCACGCAATGACAATAATACTTCAACCATGCGCGCTGTATCTCGCGGGTGCAAACCAATACTGGGTTCATCCATAATGTACATGGAGCCCACCAATGCGCTACCCAATGACGTCGCTAATTTTATTCGTTGAAATTCACCGCCTGATAATGTTGATGTGATACGATTCAATGTTAAGTAACCCAATCCGACTTTATCCATATACTGAAGTCGTGATTTTATTTCTGTCAGAATACGATCAGAAACTTTTTGCTCATATTCAGGCAACTTTATCTTCTCGAAAAACTTCAGTGAATCCTCAATAGGCATAAGTACAATATCAGTGATGCTGGTATTGTTGATCTTTACATATTGCGCATCTTTTCTCAACCGGGTACCACGACAATCAGGGCAGTTCGTTCTTCCGCGATAGCGCGATAATAAAACACGATATTGAATTTTATATGTTTTTGTTTCCAGGTATTTGAAGAAACTGTGAATGCCTTCAAAGTATGTATTGCCATTCCACAGTAAATCGCGTTCGGCTTGTGTTAATTCATTATAGGGTCTATGAATAGGGAAATCGAATTTGATACCATTCTTGATCAGCGGCTTCAACCATTCACTCATGGTGTCAGTTTTCCAGGGAGCAATGGCACCTTCAAAAACGGATAATGACTTATCAGGAATAACAAGGTCTTCATCTATGCCCAATACTTTACCAAATCCCTCACAAGTCTGACATGCACCGAATGGATTATTGAAACTGAAGAAATTCACAGATGGCTCAGTGAACTTCATTCCATCTAATTCAAATCGATCAGAGAAATTTTGTTTGTTATGACCTTCGGCATAGATCAAACAATCACCCTCACCTTCAAAGAAAGCCGTTTGAATAGAGTCTGATAATCTGAAGGTAGTATCTTCATCGTCTTTGTTTACAGACGCACGATCGATGAGAATTTCATATACATCAGTCGTTGCTTTTTTGGGTGCCGCTTTTTTCTTACCCTCCGCTGGCGCCAGAAGTTCTTCAATGAATTTTACTTCACCGTTAATGAGTATGCGGGCAAAACCTTTGCTAAGCAAAAGATTTAATTCATCATTTAATTTTCTCCCTTTCTTGATGTGAAGCGGACAGGCTACCATTACTCGTGTGCCTAATGGAAATTGATTGATGGCATCAACAACATCAGTAACCGTGTCGCGTTTTACTTCTTTGCCGCTGACGGGTGAGTATGTCACGCCGATTCTTGCAAAAAGAAGTTTCAGGTAATCGTAAATTTCAGTAGACGTACCAACGGTTGAGCGTGGATTTCGTGTATTTACTTTTTGTTCAATAGCAATGGCAGGAGAAACTCCACGGATGTAATCAACATCAGGTTTCTCCATGCGTCCTAAAAATTGTCGCGCGTATGAGCTGAGACTTTCAACATACATTCGCTGACCTTCAGCAAACAATGTATCGAAAGCTAATGATGATTTGCCAGAACCAGAGAGGCCTGTAACAACCACCATCTTATTTCGTGGAATAGCCACACTCAGGTTTTTAAGATTGTTAACCCGTGCTCTCTTGATGATGATGTATTCTTTGGGATTAAGATCGTCCAGATAGGAATCGTTATTCACTTTTACTTGGCTCACGTTGATACAAAAATAGGAAAGTCAAAATAACAGGGTTTAGTTCACAATTCCTCATATAAAAGTGTATTAAAAAATGCGGTTGATCACCAGAGCTTTAAAATGATTGGTTATAAATCTTAATCCATTGAAACAACGTTTTACGTTTCATCCTTGTATATTCGTTATTATTGAATAATGATCCGGCGAGGGGGCGTAATGGATTAACTTAAATGATTATAGAATAATGACCCTAATTTTAATACGTGAGAGAAAATGAAAACTAAAAAGAAGAAAATTGAAGATGAGTTAATAAAAGAGGCACTGGAAGAAGAGCATCGCATTCGTAAAGCATTTAAAGATAAAGATTGGTCTGAGATAAAAGGTGCCAATAGCTGGATGATCTTCAAAGTCATGTCTGAATTTGTGGAGGGCTTTGAAAAACTGGCGAAGATTGGACCTTGTGTTACTATTTTTGGATCGGCACGTACAAAATCTACCAATCCATATTATAAAATGGCAGAAGAGATTGCCTATCAACTTGTTGAAAATGGGTACGGTGTAATTACCGGTGGTGGTCCGGGTATTATGGAAGCCGGTAATAAAGGTGCAAAACGTGCCGGAGGTAAATCAGTGGGACTCAATATTTTTTTACCACACGAACAGAAAGGAAATATTTACATAGATCCTGATAAGCTGATAAGCTTCGATTACTTTTTTGTGCGCAAGGTAATGTTCATGAAATATTCACAAGGCTTTATTGTCATGCCTGGCGGTTTTGGAACGCTCGATGAACTGACTGAAGCACTCACATTGATTCAAACCAAGAAAATTGGTCGCTTCCCCATTGTGTTGGTTGGTAAAAAATACTGGCATGGCTGGGTTGACTGGGTGAAGAAAGTATTGCTTGCAGAAAAGATGCTTAATGAAGAAGATTTGGATTTATTTAATCTGGTAGATACACCTGAAGAAGCTGTAAGCGTTATTGATGAGTTCTATTCCAAGTATTTGTTGTCTCCCAATTTTTAATGAAGGACTTATCCACTTTTCTTTCGATTTCAACATTTATCATTTTATTAGGGTACATCTCTTACTCGGAGATGAAGCGACCTGCAGCTAATGACTCCTTTTCTGATGAAGGCGTAATGGTGCCTGAGCCAGAGGAGGTAGATGATTACGGGCATCCGCTTCCAGCTATTGCATTTGACTTGCCTCAAAATGCTGTATTCGCTAATGAACCGTTGCCGCTGAACATACCAGATGTGCGCGAACGACTTGATAAAGAATTACAAATCAATTCGTACATGCATAGCAATACGATCTTCCTGATTAAACGTGCTAATCGCTGGCTACCGCAGATGCAGGAAATTCTTCGTCGATATAACATACCGGATGATTTCAAATACCTGCCGCTGATTGAAAGTAATTTATTGAATGTTACTTCACCTCGCAATGCCGTTGGATATTGGCAGATCCTCGCAGAGTCAGGTAGAGAAGTGGGTCTTATTGTTAACAAAGAAGTTGATGAACGATATGATCCGCTGAAAGCTACAGAAGCCGCATGCAAATATCTTTCGAAAGCTTACAAAAAATTTGGTAACTGGACATTAGTTGCCGCATCGTATAACCGTGGCATGGGTGGTATCGGGCGAGCTATTGAAGAGCAGAAAATAAATTCGTACTATGATCTCTATTTAAATGATGAAACCTCTCGATATGTTTTCAGAATTGTAGCGATCAAAGAAATTATTGAGCATCCGTTAAAATATGGTTTCAATATCAATCCTAAAAATCTGTATCAGCCAGAACCGTTGCGTTACATTCAGATCAATCAAACTATTGGCGATCTCATCACTTTCGCGAATGAGCAAGGCATCAATTACAAATTATTAAAAAGACATAACCCATGGCTTCGCGATGAGAAGCTTACAGTGAAAAAAGGCCAGACATATTCTATAGCGCTACCAGCAGAATAAAAAAATAGCTGCGAGCCATGAGCTTTGAGTTACGAGAATCTACTCGAAGCTCGAGACTCGTAACTCGAATTCAAACAAAAAGAATATCAATATGAAATCCATTCGTCCTTACATCCTTGCTGAAAACAATTGGAAGACTGTTAAAGAAACTGATTACGAGTTAGCTATTTTACCATGGGGTGCTACAGAAGCACATAACTACCATTTACCTTACGGCACGGATGTAATTGAAGCCAATGAAGTTGCCGCAGAGGCCGCGCGACTTGCCTGGGAGAAAGGTGTAAAAGTTACTGTGTTGCCAGCCATTCCGTTTGGAGTAAACACCGGGCAATTTGATGTTAAGCTAGACATGAACATGAATCCAAGCACACAACTTATGGTGCTGCGTGATGTAGTTGATGTATTAAACAGAAATGGAATTTATAAGCTGGTAATTTTAAACAGTCATGGTGGTAATGATTTTAAAACCATGATCCGTGAACTCGGGCTTCAGTTTCCTAAAATGTTTTTGTGTTCATGCAATTGGTATCAGGCTGTTGATCAGAAAGAATTCTTTGTTCATAAAGATGATCATGCCGGCGAGATGGAGACCAGTGTGATCATGCATTTAACACCTCACTTGGTAAGACCACTTGAAGAAGCTGGTGATGGAGCAGCCAAGAAATTCAGAATGACTGGCATACGCGAAGGCTGGGCTTGGGCAGAACGCAAATGGACTCAGGTTACAAAAGACACTGGTGTTGGTGATCCCAGACAAGCATCTGCTGAAAAAGGAAAGAAATACTTTGAAGCAGCAACACAAAAGGTCTCAACCTTTTTTGTTGAAGTAGCTAGAGCTAACAATAACGATCTCTATGCTTAGGCTTAGAGAACGTTAGTAGTATCAGGGGCAACCGCTGTTTCGTTTTCAGGTTTTGAAATCCAGAAATTGTTAAAGCCTTCACCAACCTGGATGGTCAATAATTGAAGTGCCAGCATTTCTAACACGGCAAGAAAATTAAAGATCAAACCAATGCGTGTTGGAAATGTTTGAACGATATCAATAAAAGAGATGCGCTGTTTTTTGCTGAGTTCGTCAGTGATATATTTCTTCTGACTTTCAACTGTGTAAGGATATTGTATTACCTGGTGAACAGGTTTGTTTTTATCAGCTTCGAATCTTTTCAGAACCTTTTCGAAAATAGACATGAGCTTAAATAAATCCACATCCTGAAGTTCGGCTTCTACGTTTCCATTTTCAGCCAGCGTTTTTATTTCCTTCATCAGGTTGCCACGCTTCTCCTTCATCAATTCTGTTTCTTCCATTTTATGGAAGTTCTCAACAACAGATTTGTATTTTTTATATTCTAATAAATGACGGATAAGTTCTTCACGCGGATCAATTTCATTTCCTTGTTCATCAAGTTGAGGTCTTGGCAGAAGCATCTTTGATTTGATGCGCATCAAGGTGGCCGCTACCAGAATAAATTCACTGGCAACCTCAATGTTCATTTGCTCGAGGTGGTGAACGTACTCCAGAAAGTCATTTGTAATCTTTGAAATGGGAATATCGTAGATATCCAGTTCATCACGCTCAATGAAGAATAGAAGAAGGTCAAAAGGACCTTCAAAAAGAGGCAGTTTTATTTCAAAGTTTTTCTGTTCCATAATTCGGGTCACAAATTTATTTAATATCTGCCAAAATCCGCCGACATCAGGGATAATAACTAACTTTGCTGCTTATTATGCGTTGAAAAGCTGTTTGGAAACACTTACCTTCAATCTTTGTTAGAGGTTTATAACCAAAAAGGAAATACATGCTCATAACTCCGGGTAAACTTTTGGCTCAAATCAATAGCCCTGCTGATCTGAAAAAACTCGATCAGGCACAACTGGTTCAGCTCAGCGACGAACTTAGGCACTTCATTATTGACAATGTCTCAGTCTATGGAGGGCATTTTGGAGCCAGTTTAGGTGTTGTTGAACTAACAGTTGCCTTGCATTATGTTTTCAACACACCTTATGATCAACTGATTTGGGATGTTGGGCATCAGGCTTATGGGCATAAAATACTTACCGGGCGCAGAGACGA
>DATJHZ010000117.1:0-7120 GCA_035493595.1 Cyclobacteriaceae bacterium
AACCGGCTATTGAATTATTATCTGGAAGCAGTCTTCTGGAACAAGGTTTTGATTCATTAGCATTCCCCCCTGCAGGTTGGTCTTATACTGACAACACTGGTAGTGGTGTAGCATGGAATCTTGCATCGGCATGGGGCGAAGGAAATTATTCCGGAGTAGGTGATGCGGCTACCGTTAGCAGCGATGCTTTTGGTGAAGGTGAATTTGATACAGAACTTATCTCGCCTTCTATTAATGTAGGAGCCTATCGAAATGTTGTTGTTCAATACACAGCCAACTATCAGAACTTTGCTAATCTGGATTTTCTTGATCTCGATATTAAAGTAGATGGAGCATCATGGGTAAATGTGCTGAGCTGGAATGAGGATCATGGAACTTTCAGAGGATTGCCAGGTGAATTTGTTTCATTAAATCTTGATTCTTACCTAGCAGGGGCTAGTTCGTTTAAACTACGCTGGCATTATTATGATCCCAACACTGGCGATTTCGACTGGTATGCTCAAATCGATAACGTTGTTGTTTTAGGTGATCCAAAAGCATGGCTCACAGTTAATCCAACGTCGGGCACTGTTCCGGTAGGAGGAACTGCCAATATTGCTGCTCATTTTTATTCACAAGATCTTGATCCCGGATTTTATGTTGCCGGTATCCTTGTAAATAGTAATGCAGTAAGAAATCCGTTGGTAGGTGTTGTAGCTTCACTAGAAGTATTAAACCCTGCTGAAATTGAAGTTTCACCAGCGAGTGTCAGCCAGGAATTATTTAAAGGTCAGACAGCTTCTCAAACGGTGTTGATCTCAAATCATGGTGAGAGTTCGTTAAACTTTACCATTGATGGAATAGCGATACAAGGTGCTCAGCGTATACCCGGAAAACGAATTGCTACACTCGAGAAAAGAACAACGCCAACTGTTCAGAAAATTTCATTGAATGATCCTGCAGCGATTATCAGAGAAAAGAAAGCATCTTCAACTTCGTTGTATGCTACCGGCTTTGAAGAATTTACCACAGGTGATATCAATGGTCAAGGTGATTGGGCAGCTCAATTTGGTAACTGGACTATTGAACAAATTAATCCTTATAGCGGAGCTCAACACTTCAGAGGATTGGCAGATGGTTTAGGTCAATCTCTTGCGTTCTCACCTCAGGTAGCAATAGGAACTGAATCCATATCTTCTGCAACGATGCGTGTTGATTTAACGTCTGCATCTGGTGCAACTTGGCAGGTGATACCACAATCGCCAACAGCACATTTTGTTAATACCAGAATTCAGATTAGTCCTGATGGAACAGTTCAAGTGCTCGTGGCTGATAGTCTTGGGGGCGCATCCTTTGTCAATGTTGGTGCATCGGTCCCTGCTGGTTATTTTGATCTGAAGCTTGAAGTAGTAAGAGCTACGGCTGTTTTTAGTTTGTACTTTAACAATGTAAAAGTTTTTGAAGGACAAGGATTTGCTGGTGATATTGAAGAGCTGGTTATTCTTTCGTTAATGGAAGCAAACGGACCTGTTCTTGATATTGATAATCTCGCTATTCTTGATGGTACGCCTCAGGCACCGTGGCTTGTTGTAAGCCCAACCTCTGGCTTGGTACCTGCAAACAGTTCATTACCTGTAACACTATTTTTCGATGCACGAGATTTAGCAGGAGGATCTTATTATGATACGCTTCGTGTTCATAGCAATGATCCCGTTTCACCATCTGTCAATCTTCCTGTTTATCTTCATGTAACAGAGAATCTTCCTCCTGTTATTGCAGCCATACCAGATACTACTGTGGTTGAAGGACAGTCTATTGACTTAACGTTTACAGCGACAGATCCTGACGACTCATTGGTAAATGTGTCGCTCATAAACCCAACATCTTTCATAACACTAAAAAATAAAACAGGTAATTCTGCAACGTACACAGCCAAGCCTTTATTTGGTAATGCCGGAGATTATCTACTGGTTGTTATGGCTAGCGATGGACGTGGCGGTATTGACTCAGCACAATTTTACCTGCACGTGCTTCCCTATGGAGTAGGCAATTTCAGTCTGATCAACACATCAACCAATGAAGTGATTACAACCTTTGATGATTCATTAACGGTTGATATTTCGCATCCTGATTTTTCAAAGATGACCATTCGTGCAAATACTAATCCTGGCAAAGTTGGTAGTATAGTCTTTACGTTAGATGGCGCTAAGAAAAACACAGAAAACATTGGGCCTTATGATTTAAGAAAATCAGCATTTACCGGGTTAAGCCTTGGAAGTCATGCACTTCATGCTGATGCCTTTACAAAAACAAATGGAAAAGGAATTCAGGGAACAGGTAAGGGTGCCGTAATCAACGTGGTTAACCTGTCAATAGTAACAGAATTTGACATTGTTAATACTGCAGGTCAGGTGTTAACGCAACTTCACGATGGAGACGCCATTAACATTGGAAATCCTGCTTATCGCAATATAACCATTGTGGCAAATGTAGGTACTAGCAAAGTAGGAAGTATCGTCTTTGGATTGAATGGATCACGTCGTGTAGAGAGTATAGCACCATATGCGTTGAATGGAGACAAGAATGGATTTTACAAACCATGGCCATTTGCTCCCGGTCAATATTATCTTGAAGCAACAACATATTCAAAAGGATCTGGCAGAGGTATCAGAGGTGGTACAAGTTCGTTATGGTTCTGGATTGTCGATAGTGATTCACTTGCAACTAACGCTGCTCTGAGGGCCTCTTTATCAGCAGAAGAGAGTGCGTTAACGGAAAGAGTAGGATTGTCAATTTATCCGGTACCTGTTAGAGATGAACTTCAATTAACACTTGGTGGTACAGAAACTATTGTTGAAGCGCAAATAATTAATTCAACAGGTCAGGTATTTTATAAAACCGGACGACTTGATAACGTGAAGCATCTTACAATCAGTACTACTAAAATCGGATTGATCTCTGGTATGTATTTAGTTCAGACGATAAATAACAATGGTCGTCGCGAGGTGAAGAAATTTGTTAAAGAATAAAACGTAGAGAATCTGTCTCCAAGTTCCCTTCTTCGTTGGAGAAGGGCTGGAGATGGAGACTTGAAAATAAAAAAGGTGGGCTTATGGTCCACCTTTTTTTGTGTTAGTGATTTAATGATGATTAAGCATTTCTCATTTTGAGTGAGTGTGTTGAGAACTTGCACCCGAACTTTTCAACAAAGTAGTCATCCAGTTCATTTGCTTTTGTAAATAGTCCGGCGACATTATTCTTTATTTTTTCTTGTCGTGGCGAGAACACATCAGAGATATGCACGCGATAGGAAACATAAATTTCATTCTGATAAATTCCTAACTGATACGGACTCACATCTTTTGATAATATTTCATCAAGTAATGCTGGCATGTTCTGCATTGGCAGTTGATTGATAGGAGACGTTGCATAGAGATAACTCTGGTTGTAAACAAACAATCTCACCATAGAAGAGCCTACATAAAATTCCCAGAACTCGGGGCCTTGTCTTGTAAGCACCGGATTTATTCCTAAGCTGGCTATTGAGTTCTCACAGAATATAGCGAGGTCAGTAAGCAGCGGTTCATCATAATATTTAAGATCGATATTTTGCCCGCAGTTGTTACAATATTCTGAGCGCTCACTAATCATAGCTGAGCATGAGCCGCACACCAGATTAAAAGAGTGACCTGAAATATTTTGCAATGCTTCAAATTCTTCTGCCAACAAAGTAGCCGGTACGCCAAACCCCATGTTGTCTGCATTGTTAAATTTGGATGTTGTAATGCCGATTATTTTTCCTTTATCGTTGATCATCGGTCCGCCGCTATTACCAGGATTTACAGCAGCATCAGTTTGAATATATTGCTTGCCATCCATGAGTTGATGTGGCGCACTGATTACACCTTCAGTTACCGTAAATGGCATTCCAAACGGATAGCCCGCCACATAAACTTTATCGCCCTGACGTAAACTGTCGTTGCCATGAAAATCAAGCTGAGGCAGGTGATCAAAATCTTCGAGGGTTCGTAAGAAGGCTACATCTTCATGAGGGTTTGCTAATACAACATGGGCGAGATAACGAGAGCCACTCATGTCTTGCAACGATACTTGTTTATATGAACCTACAACATGGTAGTTTGTTACAAATATTTTTCTATCCTTCAAATAGAAGCTGGTGCCAGATCCGGATGCTGTATTCACTTTGAATATTGCCGGTTCAAATGTATGCTGTGCCATAAATTTTCTAGTTGAGGTTAAAAGATGAATTTGAAACAGATTGAAGTCCACCAAGCAAAATTCCTGATGACTCTGCCCAGGTTTTACCGGCAGCGTTATTCAACGCATTAAAAAGTATGTCATTGATAGCATGATCCATATTGTTTTTATAGAACAGATCATAAATGCAATACAATGACTCAATGCACGAGGCAATGTAATTTTTCTCGTTGTGATACTTCTGTGTTTGAGTCAATGCATTCTGAATGGAGTTTTTTACCTGCTCCGCATTTGTTCTCCATTTTTCAGGAATAAAGATTTCTGATTGATAAAGATTTCGACTGAAAGCTTCTTTACCAGATTGCTGTACCTGTTGCAAAAACTTTCTTCCAATTTGATTTCTATCTGTTACAGATAATTGGCCATTACCCAAATCACCAATAGCACGTTCAACTTCATTTTTAAGATAGCCTTGCACTTGAATACAAAGATCAATTCGTTTCAGAGCGATCATCATAAAATCAAGTGAGCTTCCATACCATCGTTGAGAATCGAAGTAAGCAACGAATTGCATGGTCTCTTCAATGATTTCATTAGTCATCGTCCAGGCTTTGTCAACTTCTTCGGGTGATGCGTATTTTACGCGTGGTTCAACAAGACTCTTGGCTTTAAATTTTTCTTTAAACTCATCGTCATAGCGATCGGCTGTCTGGCATATTTCTTTAAGAACATAATATGTTTTGAAAGGCTCGCTTGTGTCCAGCGTAGTTGAATAATGAAATACCAGTTGATTAGCAGAAAGCCTCATCTGTGCCAGGCTTAAAGGATAAAAATTCAGTTCAGCAGTTTTGCGCAATAAAGGAACACGTGTGGCAGATGAGATATCTACCATTGGACATTCTATTTCCAGCGTATCGTTTTTTATTGCGATGTTTACCACTACCGAGCCGTGGGGTACTTTAAATTCTGTCTGGCTTGGGTTTCCGTGAATGGCGCGAAGCGACGGATTAATGTAATCGAGCAAGGTGTGAAATGACTGAAGGTATTGTTTGTTCTGCCAGGCCTGCGTTACCAGTGTCCAGGTTGAACTGTTTAGATTCCCTTGAAGATTTCCCCAAAGGTTTCTGTAAAATTTTGGTGTTGTATTCATGAGTGATGGGGGTTTCAACTCAATCTAATAAGTTTTATTGAATAGTTGAAACGGAATCTCTTCAATTAGTTATCAGTAATTAGTCATTAGGCGATGGTCCATAGTCGATGGAAATCATTGGCTATCAGTTATCGAATAGTTCAAAGTTTTCAGGTTCCATGTTGCTTCCGTGTCCCGTTGGCCTTGAAGCTGGAACTTTTGAACATTTCTATTAATTGCATTATTTACTCTGACCAGACAACAAAAAAGCAAGACCATTACTGATCTTGCTTCTTGAATTTTGGAGACTTTGTGAGGACTAAATAGCGTCCGTTCCGGTTTCACCGGTTCTTAGTCTTACAACTTCATCTAATGTTAAAACAAAAATCTTACCGCTACCGATAAGTCCGTCGGCATTAGCACTTGTTGCTTTTAATATGGTGTTACATGTGATGTCTTTGAAGTCATCATTCACAGCAATTTCCAATCTGATATTAGGCACCAGGTTAGGGATAACTTTTTGGCCTCTGTAAATCTCTTCGGTTTGCTGTGTTCTACCATGACCAGAAACGTGGCTCACGGTAATTCTGGAAATACCAGCGTTGATAAGTGCTTCACGCACCTGATCAAGTTGGTTTTCGCGTATGATTGCTATTATTAATTTCATCTTTTCATTAGTTAGGGTTGGTCATTCCGTAGCCGCGTTCGCCATGATAGAAGTTATCAAGACCTTTCATTTCTGCTTCTTCGGTAGAACGTAACTTAATAAATTTATTCAATACAAACAGAATAAGGAACGTACCTATGGCAGCATAAGCAATGGCAATGGAAACTGCTGTTGCCTGTACACCGAATTGTTGAAGTGAAGTCCATCCACCTTCAGTTTTTGCAGCAGCATCTGCCATCCAACTCTTGCGAATAAAAAACGACAGGAGCAGAGCACCTACAATTCCACCAACACCGTGAACACCAAAAGCATCTAAGGTATCATCATAACCAAGTTTGTTTTTCATCATGATGGCAAGATAGCATACTACAGTGGCGACTACACCAAGAGCAATAGCACCAACGGGTTGCACTACGCCGGCAGCGGGCGTTATAGCAACTAATCCGGCAAGAACGCCAGAGGCAAAACCAATAGCTGTTGCTTTTCCCTGATGAAGACCTTCAATGATAATCCATGCCATAGCACCGGCAGCTGCAGCAATTTGAGTTACGGCTAATGCCTGGGCAGTTTGCAATCCGCTGGAGATACTACTACCAGCATTGAACCCAAACCATCCAACCCAAAGTAGGCCAGCACCAATCAAAGTCATTACTAAGTTGTTGGGACGCATTGGTAAATGTGGATGTGATTTTCTTCCACCTAAAAACAAAGCAGCCACCAGACCACTTACCCCGGCAGAAATATGTACAACTGTTCCACCAGCAAAGTCGATAGCACCTTTAGCACCAAGGTTATAGAGGAAACCATCTTCAGCCCAAACCCAGTGACACAACGGGTTATAAACAAGAATACCCCATACAGCAATGAAGATGCAATAGGCCTTGAAGTTAACACGTTCCGCGAAAGCGCCCGCAATAAGTGCAGGCGTGATAATGGCGAATTTGGCCTGAAACATAGAGAAAATGTATTCAGGTACACCATACGCAAGGATACTATCATCGATCCCATTCAGTAGAACAAAGTCAGGATTCCATCCGAACCATCCACCGAAGACATTCTTTCCGAAGGCCATGCTGTAGCCACAGATTACCCAAAGAATAGTCATGATGCCCATCGCTGCGAAGCTG
>DATJHZ010000118.1:0-12979 GCA_035493595.1 Cyclobacteriaceae bacterium
TATGAATAGGTGCGAGTAGGTTTTAGCTGGAGATTAGGAATACTGGTATTAGATATTTCTCCAAGAGGTTTTCCTAGCAATGAGAAATTCTTTAGTCCATACGTGAGATTTAACTGATATGGATCAGCATCTCCACCAACCTCTGCCCATGAAGAGCGTAACTTTCCAAATGTTAAGGGAGTCTGTCCTTTTATCAGATTAGAAAAAATAAAGCTACCTGAAACGGAAGGATAGAAATAAGAGTTATTTCCTTTCTTTAAAGTTGATGACCAGTCATTTCGCGCAGTAGCATCGAGGAAGTAAGTATCCTTATAGCCTAACTGAACTGAACCAAAAGCAGAGTTGACCTGTCGTTCATAAAAATCATTTCCGATAGTTTGAGAGGTGAAATTGGTAATAGACTTCACGCCATCTAATACAATGCCTTTGCCTGTTGCATTGAACGCTTCCATTTTATTATGTCTGATATTTCCACCAGCAAATGCTGTAACAGAAAATTTACTTCCAAAGTCTTTGTTGAACTTCAGCATGGCTTCGTAATTGTTTTCCGCACTGGTTCTTGTTACTTCTTCGAGCGCGCCTGTGTTCCACACGGGTGTGCCCTTAGGCATATAATTGGTGTAATGGAATGAAGTGTAATCGGTACCTCCTCTTGCTTGTAAACTCAACCAATTGGTGAAGGCGTAATTAAGCTGGAGAAAACCCATCAGACGATTCTTTGTAGAGACGTTCGACATTTCATTTATCGACCAGTAAGGATTTATGCGATAGATATTTCCATTCCAGTCAACATAATTACCATACTTATCCTTATAGCCTTCTGACAACCAACGTTGATTAAAATTTGGTGCGATACCGATAACAGCGAGACCCACGTTGTTCGGATTGTCTGAAAGCGCAGGGCGGTTGTTTACTTTCTCCGTTACATAATTTGCCTTCGCACTAACAGTAAGTTTGCTACCAAGTTTTACTGTTGTGTTAATCAGAAATGTATTTCTATTCAAACCTGTATTTGGAATGATGTCTTTGTTTCTCATATCTGAAATTGATGCACGCACATTGGCAATATCATTTCCTCCTGAAACTGCAATGGTATTGGTTGCTGTTGAACCCGGACGGAAGAAACTTAGAATATTATTATTCACTAATCCGTAAGGCTTCAACTCTTTATTGTAGATGGGCACAGTAAGATTTGGATCCAGTTTAGCACCCCACGCCACCTGAGTTGTCAACACATTATCGGCATTGGGTATCATGCCATCTCTTCCCTGTCCATACACGGTTTGATAATCGTCAAACTTGGAGAGAACTTTTTCTACTGTGTAGTTGCTGGTATACTCAACACCAACGCCCTTTTGAGCTTTACCTGATTTTGTAGTGATAAGTATAACACCGTTTGAAGCACGTGATCCATATAATGCAGAAGCAGATGCACCCTTTAGAACTGAAACTGATTCAATATCATTGGCGTTAAGATTTGAAACACCGTTACCTAGATCGTAACCTCCCCACATGCCTGCTCCCTCCGACATCTGTGTGTTCTCCATCGGCACACCATCGATAACATATAAAGGTTGGTTATTACCGGATAATTGAGAGTTGCCGCGAATCACTACACGAGATGATCCTGAAGGACCAGCCGTTGGAAGCGAAATGTCAACACCAGCAACTTTACCTGAGAGTGAGTTAATGGGATTAACTTCAAGCGCAGTAGAAAGCTGTGATCCATTTACCTCAGCTACGGAGTAGCCCAGTGTTTTACGTTCGCGTTTAATTCCCAATGCCGTTACAACTACTTCTCCAAGACTAGTGATGTTAGAAAT
The DNA here is from genome assembly GCA_035493595.1 of Cyclobacteriaceae bacterium. Classification (GTDB taxonomy): domain Bacteria; phylum Bacteroidota; class Bacteroidia; order Cytophagales; family Cyclobacteriaceae; genus DATCRE01. Next base: position 1,824 of record DATJHZ010000118.1, read on the forward strand.
AAGTGTAACATTGATTGTTGTCTGATCAGTTATTGAAAACTCCTGCGAGTCCATCCCTAAAAAAGAAAACACCAGTGTACTGCCTTTGAGAACATTAATCTTGTAAAGCCCATCAGCATCTGTAACTGCGCCTTGTGCTATTCCTTTAATGACAATAGAAACACCAGGCATTGGCTGATTGTCGTCCTTTGAAATTACTCTTCCTGAAATCGTAATTTCCTGTGCTTGCGCATGGCATATCAGCATTGCCATAAGCAAGAGCGTAGCCACTGCCATTTTTAAAATTGTAGATCTTCCTTTCATAGTAGTTTGGGTTAATAATAAAATTTGCCTTAGCACCTTAAATGGTGATACAATATTTTGTTTTAAAGGCGTATGAAGAAATAAATACGGGCTACATAAAAACCTACCGGACCGTATGGCGGGGCTACAAACCTCACAATAATTTGATTTTTTGCCAGAATGAGCAATAATGAAAGGCTACAAGGATATTGAATTCGCGACAAACAAACCGCGACGAAAACGGAAGCGTTTGCGATAGGTCAATTAGATTTTAATTACTCTTGCTAAAGGACAAGGGCATTAGAATCGATACACAAATTAAAATCAGAAATTAAGGCTGACTGGTCTGAATATTAACTTTAAGGAATTCAGTCAGGTCTGCTTCCGGTGCAAGATCAAGTTTTTTGCGCAGACGATAGCGGGCCATCTTAACACTTGTCTGCGAAATACCCATAGCTTCAGCAATGTCTTTTGTAGGAATGCCAATACAATAGAGTGCGCACAAGCGAAGATCATTGTTAGTCAGATCAGGAAAGCGAACCTTTAATGACTCAGCAAAGCCCTTATGTATTCTATTGAAGTTGATATTAAATTCATTCCACTCCTTTTCCGGACTAAAGTTGTAATTAATCAATTTAACCAGGTTCTTGAAATCTCGAAGATTGTTAGTGCCCGGATGTCTGATGGCTTCCTTCAGCTTTCTCTTTAACTCGTCCAGTAATTTATTCTTCTGAATAATCAGAAGCGTGTAATTGGTAAGTTCTTTACTCTTATTGGCTAGCTCATCATTTAGTTGCTGGTTAAGCAGCTGCGCATTCTTCATCTGCGATTCCAGTAGCAACTGATTTCTTTCCTCTATCTCGCGGGTACGCTGATCAACAAGTTTGCTTAGAATCTCTTTCTGTGTTTTGATTGTGTTTACCTTGATGCGATAAATCGCGTAAATGGTGGTTATGATTGTTAATATCAGCAGAACTCTGAACCAGATTGTTTTCCAATAAGGAGGTGTAACTATAATCTTAACAGCAGCATACTTTTCATTCCATACATTATCATTGTTAGAACCCTTTACCATAAAAGTATAAGTACCGGGATCCAGATTTGTATAGGTGGCCGTGTGTACATTATCAACATAGTTCCAATCCTTATCGAATGGATCAAGTTTATAGGCAAAGCTATTCTTATCGGCGTGTGTATAGTTGAGAGCAGAGAACTTAAAACTGAAAACGGATTGTGTATGATTTAATGTGATTTCGTTCGTCTCGCTGATCGAAATTTTAAGAGGAGAGTCTTCACCTAAATGCACAGGTTTATTAAAAAGCTGAAAGTCAGTTATAACAACCGGGGGCACAAAACTATTCTGACGAATATGGTGAGGAAAGAAAGTTGATACACCATCGATATTGCCGAAGTACATTCTTCCTTCAACATCTTTATAGTAAGCTCCAACATTAAACTGTGCAGTGGAAAGACCGCTGCGGGTATCAAAGTTTTTAAAGGCATGCCTCTCAACATCAAATTGCGAGATACCTTTATTGGTGCTCATCCAAAGGCTCCCCTGCTCATCTTCGAGAATACCATAAACAATATTGCCAGCCAGACCATCCTTCTCCTGATAAGAAATAAATGTACCTGTACGATAATCATATTTATTAATGCCGCCACCGTGTGTGCCGAACCAAAGATCTTTGCGAGTGTCTTCATAGATGCAAAGAATGTTACTGCTGCTTAATTCATTTTTTTGTCCATGAGTGCTAAAGGTAGAAAACGTAGCATCTTCTTCATTGTATAAATTTAGTCCTGACACAGTTCCAACCCACATTTTATTGCGACTGTCCTTAAGGATACACCGAATAGTATTTGAGCTTATCGTGTGATCATCTTTCATTGTGTTTGTAAAGTGTCTGAATCTGCCTGTCCGTGTGTCAAGTTGATCAAGACCTCCTTTGTTTGTTCCTATCCAGATAAAATCACCATCAGGATAAATCACCCATACACTATTATCGCCTAAGCCATTTTGCTGATTGTACGTTTTGAAAGCTCCTGTTTTTTTATTTAGCACAGACAATCCATCAGCATACGTTCCAAGATATAATTGATCATCTTTTCCTTTCGCCATACAAAGCACCACGTTTCCCGCAAGTGAATTCTTATTGCTCTTCTTGTAATATTGTTTTGAGTTACCGCTCTTACGCATGAGACCTCCCCCATCGGTGCCGAGCCATAAACTATTTTCATCTTTATAAATTGAAAGAACAGCATTACTCTCGTCGCTGTTTTTGATTTCATCATAAGGCGAGATATTATCAAATGCTGTATCTGTTTTATCAAACAAAAAAGTTCCTCCATGGTACGTTCCCAGCCACATGTCACCCTTCGCATCATTGTAAAATGAAAGCACTACATCAGTGCCCGTCTCCTGATTAGAGGCGAAAGATGTAAAGTGTTCGGAAGTTTTATTGAGCAGATAAGTGCCGCCTTTATCAGTGCCTACCCACAAATTCCCTTCCTTATCTTCAAGTAGAGCACGAATTGAATACCTCTGTTTCAGCGTAACAATTTTATGAAACGAATCATGCTTAGGATCATATCGAACAAGCATTCCGTCATCTCTGCCTATCCATACATCTCCCTCTGAATCTTCGAAGATACTGGTGATCGCATCATTGCCTGGATTGTCAATACGTGAATTCAAAGACAGGAATGAGTGATGAAGTGTATCGAACTTCATGAGTTGCCCAATGGAAGTGCCGATCCAAAGAGTACCGGTCTTGTCCTGGCAGATCGCTCTGATTGAATTTGCATTCTGAATGCTATCGCTGATTTTGTAGTGTTGAAATTTTTTAGAGATACTGTTAAAAGCGAAGAGCCCGCCAGATGCTCCGATCCACAGTGTATGATTTTTACGCGATCCTACAATGCCCCACACTGGCCTCATGGAATATTGGCCACCGTCATAGTAATCGAACGTTGTGAAGTTGTCAGTTTTACGATTAAAGAGTGCAAGCCCGGAGCGTGTACCAAACCAAAGTTTATCATCCTGATCTTCAAATACAGCATAAACATCATTGCTTGGCAAACTGGTAGAATCAGAAGCTATATTTTTGAAAACTGTAAAGACCGATGCATCATATTTATTCAACCCATTCTGCGTGCCGAACCACATAAAGCCACGCTTGTCCTGATAAATGGTGTTGATCGTATTCTGTGACAATCCATCTTCAACAGAAAGCTGCTGAAGCCTTACCTCTTTTTGAGAAAAGGACTGCAACGAAAGTAAGACCAACAAAAAAGCTATGAATGGTTTTTGTATTCTCATGGGTTTGGTCAGATCACAACAATTTAAGAATGATTCTTACTATTTAAGGCGTCTTGCATGAAAAAACCTAAATGATATAAAAATAAAAACAGGATAGTACCCAAACTATCCTGTAAAATTCACCTTACACGAAGGCATCATTTTTAACCTTATTTTTTCGAGAGTATATGTTCGCTAATGCTTTCCAAAAGAGGTTGCTTTTTGTTTGAGTCTACATCCTGCGTAATCTCCCAGATCATAACCCCTGCGGCTTTGTTTGCTTTTATATAATCAATTTTTAACTGCAACGATGTGGGATCGTCGTAGCTGATCAATCCGACACCTTCATCTTTTAACAAGTATGGAACTTTAGATTGTTCATCCCAATGACGCGACCAGCCGTGGTCAACCAGGTTAAACACATCATAGTATGCAATTCCGTCACCACCTACTTTTGGTGTTTCATAAAGAGTAGCATTTTCAAATTTGCGTCCGTAAAACGGAACACCTAACACGATCCTGGAAGCATCGACGTGGAGTGAATCTTTTAAATTATGAAATGCTCTGTCAACGCAGAGATAGCGATTGCAGATATCAGCAGGCCCGCAATACAACGGGGCGTTATGTGATGCATGCTCGCTGGATGGCCATTCACCAGAATAATCATAAGTCATTAATCCGAACCAATCCATATAAGTTGAGAGTACTGTATAATCAATCCATTGCGCATGATAGAGCATGGAATGAACATCCATGGATATTTCTAAAGACTTGCCTGTTGAATTTTTTACAAGATCAAACGCTGTTCTGATCTCATTTACTAAAAGAGTAAGGTTATTACGATCCTCTGCTTTATTGTTATTACCAGGATATTCCCAATCGATATTCACACCGTCGTATCCATAATCCTTGCACCATTTTGTAAGCGTATTGACAAATCTTTTACGGCTACCCCGTTGCGCTGCCATCTGGTGGAATCCGTCAGAATGCGATCCTCCACCACCAAGCATAACAATTACTTTGCACCCTTTGGAGTGCGCCATCTTTATAAGATCACGATTATGAAACGTCTTTGATTGAGTAGTGATACTTCCGCTCAGCTCCGGCCAGGCAAAACAGTAAATAAGGTGAGTAAGCTTTTCGAAAGAAATATCCTCAGGCTTTAAAACATTGCCTTTGGAGTATGGATAAAAACCAGCCACAACAAGTTGCCCGGGATTAGTTTGACCTGTTGAAAAGAAACTATAAAATAGAAAAAATGGCAGCACAAGTGTTACGCGTTTCAACCTCATATTCAAAAATTGATCGATCTAAATTTCGGTAACAAATATGCACGTTGACAGGCGTCTGTAGTTATTAACCGGGGCTACAATGAACTCTACAATCTTTTAACCATGGGCTACAATTGTCTGAATTTTATCAAATTGGCTATCCAGAGCAATATTTTAAGACCTACAAGATAAAACCTGACCTCTCGTTATAACCGGGTTGACAGAACATTCATGAACGAGCCCAAATGGTGACATACAATTGATCGAGAGTCATTTCAAAAAAACTCAATGCAAAGACAAATTGAAGAAGTGATGCAACATTTGGATTTAACATCCGTTTCATTAGCTTTGTATCACAAAGTACTTTCAATGAAAGAGAAAACACCTTCACCACTGGAAACGCTTACAGAGATAAAACAGCTCATGGAGCGTTCATCAAGGTTTATCTCACTCAGCGGACTCTCGGGTGTATTTGCCGGAGTCTATGCTCTTGCGGGTGCATACGCAGCGTACCGCTATCTCAATCTAGAAGGACTTGGTTATTTTTCAGGAGAGAATTTCTTTGAGCGTACCAGGAGCACCTTCCCTTTTCTCATCATTGATGCTTTGGTTATTCTGATCCTGGCAATCGGCACAGGAATATATCTGACTACCCGAAAAGCCAAGAAAGATGGAAATTCAATTCTGGATAATACTGCACGTAAGCTTCTTATAAACCTTAGCATTCCCTTAGTAACTGGTGGATTGTTCTGCATCGCACTGATCTACCACGGAGCCGTACTCTATGTACCGCCTTCCATGCTGGTGTTCTATGGACTATCGCTGGTGCATGCCAGCAGCTACACACGAAATGATATACGATTACTTGGCCTTACTGAAATTGCCCTGGGATTAATTTCATTACTGATCATTGGATATGGACTTTTCTTCTGGGCTTTAGGCTTTGGTGTCCTTCATATTATTTATGGCACCTACATGTATTATAAATACGAAGTGTGAAAAAGCTACTGACAGATTTTAATAAAGCATTTGAAAGTAAAGTACGGTTAGGCATCATGTCAGTTTTGATGGTTAATGATACTGCTGATTTTAATACGTTGAAAGACTTACTCAATCTATCAGACGGAAACCTGGCCAGTCATATTAAAGCACTTGAAGAACTAAATTATATTATCGTGGAAAAACAATTCATTGGTAAAAAACCAAACACAACATACGGCGCTACTAAGGAAGGAAAGAAAGCTTTCAACACTCACCTCAAAGCACTCGAAAATTTAATTAACAATCAGGGTAAGTAAAAAAATTTATTTATTCACTTTGCAATACAAAGTACTTTTAAATTATAAACTATGGAAACTACATCATCAGACTCTGCAACCGGATACGTACACAAACCTGTATCCGACTCCATAACTCAATCATCACTTCTACCGGTGGGCTATGGTATGCTACTCGTATCACTTCTCATCTATGCACTATTTGCATATTCTGAAGATCACAATAACTTCTTCATGGTTTTTTGGATCCACTATATCATGGGTATACTATATACCACTCTCCTGATCGCAGGACGTGCCATTGGTATACGAAGGAGCTGGCAGAAAGAAAACATTGATAAGACTGTTCTTACCATTAATCTATTTCTGATAAGTGCTTATGCATTAAATCGTGAAATACCTGTGTTCGAAAATTCAACAGACTGGTTTTGTGTATATCTGTTAGTTTCATCGTTCACGCTTTTAAGCTATCGTTTTTTTGCAAAGTTACCTGCATGGGTTAATAATGTTCAATATTTATTTTTAGGTAGTGCCATTACGCTCTATATCTATCTGGCTCTCTATACATTCAACTATTATGCGTTTGGCGCTATTGGCATTTTAGGATTTGGTCTGGGAGCGCACATATTAGTTCCATTGTTTTTAGTTATAGCGTGCATCTATCTTTTCATTCATAATTATACTGGTGGAAAAGCATATCTCTGGGTTGGTTCAGGCATTGCCCTGACCATTGGTATTCTTGTAGCATTTATCATAGAGTGGAATTCAAGAATTTCAAAAATAGAGACACAGGCTAATCAGTCTGTTATGTATGGCCAGACAGAACTTCCTATCTGGGTAACACTGGCTCAAAATTTAAAATCAGATTGGATAACCGAACGAATCTTAAAATCAGATCTTGTATATTCTACGGCTGGAGATTTCTTCGGTGAATGGAGATTCATGCCTAAAATCGTTTCATGGGACGAGGTGAGAAAACACGACCCGCTAGTTTACATTGCCAGTAAATTCTCAAAATGTACACTATCTGCTGAAGACAAAGTTAAAATTCTAAAAGCTATTTCTAATGGAAGACATATTGCCAATGAACGATTATGGAATGGTGATAATTTAACGACGTCATACGTAGTCTCCGATGTTGACATCTATACAGATCTTCGCATAGCTTATACTGAACAATATCTTAATGTCAAAAACAATAGTGATAAAGGAGGCTGGCAAGGCAATAGAGAAGAAGCTATCTATACTTTTTATTTACCCGAAGGATCCGTGGTTACATCACTCTCACTTTGGATTGGTGACAATGAGCAAAAAGGAATTCTTACTTCTAAACAAAAAGCCACCACGGCCTACAAAACAATTGTTGGTGTTGAACAACGCGATCCGTCTGTTATTCATTGGCAGGAAGGCAATACAGTAACCGTTCGGGTATTTCCTTGTACAACAATAGAAGAACGTAAATTTAAAATTGGCATTACCTCTCCCCTGCAGGAAATAGATCATAAAATAGTCTACAAAAATATAATCTTTGATGGGCCAAGTACTGATGCTGCAAAGGAGACAAGACGAATCAGGTTTATTGGTTCCAACAAAAGCCTTTCTCCTGGTAATGCTTTTGAGAGAGATAAAAATGGTGATTATGTTGCTGAACAACAATATGATCGTGATTTCGAATTGAAATTTAATGCAGGGCCGATTACACCGAATCAGTTTTCATTTGATGGTTATACGTACATCATCTCCAAAAAAATAATTAACAATCAACCAGCAACGTTTAACAATATTTATCTCGATATCAACAATAGCTGGACCTCAGGGGAATTGAATGATCTAAAATCTTTAATCGAAAAACATTCCGTATATGTTTATCCTGAAGAAGAATTCATAAAGCTAGATAATGAAAATTGGTCTGCCATTACAAGTGAAATGCAAAAGCAGAATTTCTCTTTATTTCCATTCCATCATGTTAAAGATTTATCACAAACACTTGTTGTTACAAAAGGAAAAATCTTATCGCCTCACCTAAGTGATATTAGTGATAGCAAATTTGCAGAGCACGTAAATAAATTCTTTTCTGAGAGTGCCAAGGTTAAAGTATTCAATTTGGGAGATAGCTCATCAACCTACATTAACTCCTTTAAAGAATTAAGAGGCCTGGAGTTTGCCAAAGGAAATACAGCTGACTTGCTAAAAATGATTTCTTCCAAATCATTTCCTAAATCAGAGGAATCAGAAGATCGAATTACAATCCATGATGCTAACCTTGACATCACGAGAATAAAATATGATTCAATTGCACCTGTTAATAATGCACCAGACCACCTGGCGAGGCTCTTCGCTTATAATAACATTATGCGTAAAGCTGGCGCGCATTACTTCAGTCACGATTTTATAAATGATGATCTGGTGGATGAAGCCGCTACAGCCTACGTCGTTTCTCCCGTATCAAGTTTAATTGTTCTGGAAACTCAGGAAGATTATAAAAGATTTGATATTCAAGACAAAGAAAACAGTCTTAAAAATGCCGCCAAGAAATCATCAGGTGCTGTACCTGAGCCACATGAGTGGGCATTGATCATTCTCTTAGTCTTCTTCATTCTGTACCTGAAATTCAAGTCCTGATAAATTGAAGTATCGAAACAATTAAAACCAATATGAAAACAATCTATATTTTAAATAGCAAAACAGAATCCTTATTGAGTTGGGCCAGGAATTATATTGGAGAAAATATCAATTCATTTCTTGCTATCAACATAGGTATTGTTTTCATAGGTAGTTGTATTGCTTTCCCCTTATCATTTGTAACCAAGAGCAATGTATTGATTGGTTTTTCTATTTTTCCATTTGCTTTGTTCTATACTAAAAAGAAAAGGCTCAATTATTTATACCTATGCTGCCTCATATTGTTTGAGGTTCTTACTTATGCATATCATCTCAGGATATTCTATTTTTTCGCCATCACGTTTTTAATATTGTTTCTAATCGAATTATTCATTGGCAAAGTGAATAAACTAATTCTATTCCTGCTTGCTTTTATGTCTCCCTTCTTTCAGCAGATCTCGGTTATACTCGGCTTCCCTATTCGATTAAAACTTAGCACGCTGGCCGGGCATATTCTCACGGGCATTGGTATAGATATAAAGGTTGAAGGAAATATGATTTTATTGAATGGATCCTCCTTTGCTGTAGATGAGGCTTGCATGGGTTTAAACATGCTTGCCTTCTCTATGCTAATAGGTGTAGTAGCTATCTCTCATCAGTATCGTATTCAGAATCTTCGTCTCTCTGTCAAGAAAGTATTTCTGTTTTTTTCATTAGTCTTTGCCCTGGACATTCTTTGCAATCTATTGAGAATTATGATTCTCGTTTTATTCAAGGTTACGCCTGAGAATCCCATGCATGAATTCGCCGGGATATTATGTTTCATATTCTACACCATGATTCCGATTTACTATATCAGCAAGGGGATGGTTAAAAGATTTGGAAAACCAGCAGTCTCAGAAACAGGAAGCATTACTTGTAAACCTCTTGGAAAATCTTTAATCATACTCCTTTCACTTATAATGCTTCTTAGCGGATTTCAATTAAATAAGAGTAGAAAACAGCAAACAACACTGTATGCATCCGTAAACTTGCCCGGGTTCACATCTGTTAACTTGAAAGATGGCGTTACAAAACTAAGCAGCAATAATATACTGGCTTATGTAAAACCAATTCCCGAGTTTTTTACCGGGGAACACAGTCCATTACTATGCTGGAAAGGTAGCGGCTATCATTTTGAAAGTATTCGCAGTGCTCTCATTGGTACTCAGGAAATCTATATGGGAAGACTAATAAAGCAAGAGTCCGTATTGTATACGGCATGGTGGTACAGCAATGGAAAAGTTCAAACTATTAATCAACTGGACTGGCGCATGCGGATGCTCAAAGGTGAAAATCGGTTTTCACTGATCAATGTAACCTCCGATAATGAAAGAGATCTTCACACAGCACTTGACAGAATTTTAAAAGACAATCTCCTCAAACTTTCCTTGAACTGAAGCACATTACTATGACAACCAATGTAACAATCCTTAATCAAAATATCAGGAGACTTATTGTGCTCTTTATAGTTGGTCTTGTGCTGAGTGGCTTAACTGCACTTCCCATTGAATCTCAACTTCAATGGGCGCACGATAATATTTCAAGATCAAATCTGTTTATTCCAATTGTTCAATGGATAGAATTTGTTTATAGTGGTGTGAAGGAAACAAACATGAAGTATCCTTTTATTTCTTATGGAACTGACTGGCTCGCCTTTGCTCACTTTGTAATAGCACTGGCTTTTGTTGGACCCTTACGTGATCCTATTAAAAATATCTGGGTTATTGAATTTGGCATGTTGGCTTGTGCTTTGATTTTTCCCTTTGCATTTATAGCAGGCACAATGCGTGGTATTCCTATTTACTGGCGAATGATTGATTGTTCATTTGGCCTCTTTGGTGGGTTACTCCTTTGGAATTGTTATTCAAAAATAAAAAAGCTTGAACAACTCCTTGAACAGTAATGAAAACATCTGCAGACAAAATTATTGCGCTGGTAATATTTAGCATTGCCATGGCCGCGTTGGAAAGTGCCGTAGTAGTTTATCTTCGTGAACTATATTATCCTAATGGATTTACTGTAGCATTTAAATTAATTGATGAACATATTCTGTTAGTTGAAATTGCACGCGAACTGGCAACACTAATTATGTTAGCTAGCATCGCGTATCTGATTGGTCATAATCGTTCGGACAGGTTTGCTTACTTTTTACTAAGCTTTGCTGTGTGGGATATATTCTATTACGTGTGGCTCAAGGTCTTCATTAACTGGCCAATATCGATCATTGATTGGGATATATTATTCCTGATTCCCATAACATGGCTTGCACCTGTTCTAGCTCCCGTTGTTTGCTCCCTCACTATGATCGTTTTAGCTGCTGTAATTCTTAAAAACAGTAAAACTAAAATATTCACAGGCCCATTTCTTTTCTTTCTAATTATGGGT
>DATJHZ010000119.1:0-29691 GCA_035493595.1 Cyclobacteriaceae bacterium
AGTTTCTCAACACCTTCAATAGTAAGCATGTTTGAGCCAACACCTGAAATCTTTGCACCCATGCGATTAAGCATCATACAAAGCTGTTGCAGATAAGGCTCGCAGGCTGCATTATAAATGATGGTTTGTCCTTGTGCCAGAACAGCTGCCATTACAATGTTGGCAGTTCCGGTTACGGATGCTTCATCCAATAACATATAGCAACCTTTTAGTTCGGTAGCATCAATATGAAACAGATGTTCTTCGGCGTCGAAATTGAATTTAGCGCCTAGTTTTTGAAAGCCGATGAAGTGCGTATCAAGTCTTCTTCTTCCAATTTTATCACCACCTGGCTTAGGTATGCTGGCTTTGCCGAAGCGCGCTAATATTGGACCCAGCAACATAACGGAGCCACGAAGTGCTGCCGCTTTTTTGCGATAGGTTTCTGTCTCCAGAAATTTAGTATCAACACCGGCTGATGTGAAACGGTATGATTCAGGTCCAAGCTTTTCAACTTTGCACCCTAAATCACCAATAAGCTCAATGAGTTTATTAACATCAACGATGTTCGGAATGTTATGTATAGTTACAGGCTCGGCAGTTAAGAGTACTGCACTGACGATTTGTAAGGCTTCGTTTTTTGCGCCTTGCGGGATAATTTCACCTTTCAGTTTTTTCCCGCCCTTAATTTTAAAAATACTCATGCAATAGAAGACAGTTGATACTCTGATAGTATCTGAAAATTAAAAAATCTTAATGGCTAATGGAGATTAATCCGTGATTAATTATCTCTTCTTCTTCTGAAATTATTGTTGTTCTTATTGTTCTTGTTGAACGGACGTGGACCACCGCCACCGCCTCCTTGTGAACGTTGCTGGCCATAAGATCCGCCACCTCCGTTGCCTTGTGGCTTAGCCTTCTTGCGTTCGCGATATAATTTCTCAAACAGATTGTCTTCACGCACCTTTTCAATAGTCATATTCAAGGCGCCTCCAGACATCATTTGAATGTCTTTCAATATAACGGAGTCGTCAATGGTCTCTTTGTTCCAGTTGCCGTAGAAGGTCTTCATCAGTTTACCTAAATAGATAATGGCATCCTGGCGCTCTTGTTCACCTTCAATTTTCAAGGCTTCTTTTACAAGCTTCTCGATGTTCTTTCCATAGTGCTTAAAGCGAACAGCACTTTGCGGATAATTAACCTTCATCGGCTTCTTGAAAAGAATCTCACGTTCAGGTGTTGGGTATGGACTGTTTATATCCAGGTCGAAATCGGCAATGATGAAAAGATCATCCCAAAGTCTTTGTGGATTATCTGGCTGATCTTTTAAGCTTGGTGTAAGCTGACGGATAAGTTCCAGAAGGGTATAGGCAAGCTCAGTTCTTTTTTCCTTGCTGGGTTCCTTGCGGATGTATTCAACAAGCTTCTGCACGTTACGACCATATTCTTTCAAAATGATATGTGGTCTTATGGTGTTGTATTCACCGATCTCCATGATGATTTTCTTTAAGATTCTTGATTCTTGATTTTGTAACTCTGTCTATATACTGTTCAATCACAGTAAACTTCAATTGAGAAGGGACACCTAAATGTATTTAGTTTAACAAAGCTAAGAAATAACATTGTCACCCCAAAATCTTTTAAAACAGGCCCTCAGACTCTATAATCCTCAATTTAGCAAAGCTTAATAACAAGGTTTTTTCACCTGCATCGTTAAAGTTAATTTTTGCCTTTTTATCTGCGCCACTCAGGTCCATTTGGAGTACGGTGCCAAAGCCAAACTTAGGATGTTCTACTTTCATGCCTTCTTTTAGCCCTGAAGTGTCGCTTGGAGCAAAGTCAGCAGGGGCTTTATATCCCGAATTTTTATTAACAGGAGGGGCAGCCGTTTTTCTCTTGATGCCATTAACCAGGTTTTTAGCGTATGGACTGGGAGCTGGGGTAGATTCATACCCTCCGCCAATCTTGGTGCTTACTTTAATAAAAGTCTGATCGATATCATCTAAAAACCGACTTGGCTCGCAATTCTTTAAACGTCCGAAGCGATAGCGAGTTAACGCGTAGGAGAGATATAACTTCGATTTTGCCCGTGTAATGGCCACATAGAAAAGTCTTCGCTCTTCTTCCAGGTCTGCACGGCTACTCAACATCATTTGAGAAGGGAAGAGGTCTTCCTCCAATCCCACAATATAAACATAGTTGAACTCAAGACCTTTGGCCATGTGTATGGTCATCAGCGTTACCTTCTCCGGATCTTTGTCTTTATCTTCATCCATGCCTGTTGCCAGCGAAACTTCCTGCAGAAAGGCACCTAGTGATTTGTCTTCTTTTTCCGGATCATCAACATATTCCTTGATGGCATTCAGAAGTTCCTGAACGTTTTCGTAACGACTTAAACCTTCAACAGTTTTATCTTCGTATAGCTCACGCAGCAAGCCCGATCCTTTTGCAATTTCGAAGGCAGCTTCATAAGCATCTTTGTTGGCGATCTCTACACCAAAACGATTGATCATCGTAACGAAATCTTCTATAGGAGCAGCAGCTCTTCCACCAACAAAAGGCGTTGAATTTTTTACGATTTCCCAGATAGACGTACCATGATCATTGGCAGCAATAATAATTTTATCAATCGTGCTATCGCCAATACCGCGTTTCGGTAAGTTGATGATGCGTCTGAACGAAGCTTCATCCTGCTGATTCAATGAAAAGCGGAGATAGGCCAGAACATCTTTTATTTCCTTGCGCTGATAGAACGAAAGTCCACCCACAATTTTGTACTTGATGTTGAGTCTGCGAAGGGATTCTTCAATGGCGCGCGACTGGCTATTGGTTCGATACAGAATTACAAAATCGCTGAACTTAAGCTGGTGCTGCATCTTTTCTTCAAAGATGGAGGAGGCAATAAGCCGGCCTTCTTCATTATCGGAAACAGCTTTTATTAATTCAATGAGTGAACCTTCATCGTTGGATGTCCATACATTTTTTGGAATCTGAGCGCGATTACGTTTTATAACTGAATTGGCAGCGTTTACAATATTTTGCGTTGAACGATAGTTTTGCTCAAGCTTGATGACTTTCAGTTCAGGATAATCTCTTTCGAAATTCAGAATGTTGGTGATATCTGCACCGCGGAAGGCATAGATACTCTGGGCATCGTCACCCACTACGCAGATGTTTTCACTTACCGCGCAAAGTTTACGGATGATGAAGTACTGACAGAGGTTGGTATCCTGAAACTCATCTACCAGCATGTAGCGAATGCGATGCTGATATTTATTCAATACATCAAGATGTTCCTTAAAAAGTTTGTCCGTGTTGAAAAGCAAATCATCAAAATCCATAGCGCCCGACTTGAAGCAGCGCTCGGTATAGGTTTTAAAAATCCTACCCATCTCGGGGCGCATGTTGGCAGCATCATCGGCCATCAGTTCGCCATTGCTCATGTATGCCTGCCAGCCAATGAGCCTGTTCTTGGCAGCTGATATGCGATTGTAAACTGTATTTTGTTTGTATACCGTATCGTCAAGACCCATTTCTTTTACTATGCTGCGGATGAGCGATTTGGAGTCATCCGTATCATAAATAGTAAAGTTGTTGGGGTAGCCCAGATGGTGCGCTTCTGACCGGAGGATTTTAGCAAACACAGAGTGAAATGTACCCATCAGCAAGTTGCGCGCATCGCTTCCAATAACATGTTCAATACGCTCACGCATTTCTTTGGCAGCCTTGTTTGTAAAAGTTAACGCCATGATGCTGAACGGATCAACACCTTTACTCTGAATTAAATGCGCAATTCTGTAAGTAAGCACGCGCGTCTTTCCTGAGCCGGCACCGGCAATAAGCATGCAGGGACCTTCTGTATTTAAAACACCTTCGCGTTGAGGTTCATTTAAGCTTTCTATATAATCCATCATAATCGGGTGCAAATTAATTGATCATTTGGTGATTGCTTACCATTTGAAGATGAATTTGCAATCAGAATTTTTATTAGTGCTTAGAAGCAAAAAAAGGTTAGGAACATATCATGAAAACTAAAATTCCTTCTATTTTTGACAAACAACTTTTCATTTGACTTCTAATACTTCTTCATCAGCAACCAATTTTTTTGATGATGGGTTCAGTATCACTGCAACAGAGCCCTGGTTTAAAGTAAAGGTTCAACTCATTCAGAATTACTTATTCTCTTTTGTTACCAATGCAGCAAGCCGGGTAGATGAAATTGTATTTGTTGATCTTTTTGCGGGCAGTGGATTATATTCCCTCGGCCATCAAAAAGAAATCTTTGCCGGTACAAGTCTGGCATCTTTGCAATCTCCTTTGCCGATTAGCAAATGGGTGTTTTGTGAAAGCGATGCAGGCCAGGCAAAAGCGCTCAAAATTCGTGTGAATAAGTATTTTCGTGATAAGAATGTTTTAATTCTGGATACTGAAAAGGAGGAGTTGATTGATAAACTTCGACTTTATATTCCAGCAAACAAAAGTTCACATAAAGTTGCAGTTTGCTGTCTGATAGATCCCTTTTCGCTGGATATATCTTTCTCACTGATAAGCAAGCTGGCCGCGATGGGATATAGTTTCATTGTACCGTTTACTTTTGGGCTTAATGAGCGACATGACTATCAGTATTACCTGAAGGAAAATGCCGATCAACTTAGGAAATATATGGGGAGTGATGCGAGCCGTCTGCAAAGCAGCCAGAGCAATTTTCATTTTTATAAAAGTCTTGTAAAAGGATTTCAACATAGTATGTTGATGCAGGGCATGAGCGGCTCGTTATCTGTACACAAGCTTAGCTCAAAACTGATGGATCTGCCCATGTTTTATGTGGGGTATTTCTCCAGCCAGATTTCTCCCAAACTCATTCAGCATGATGTTAATGCCGTAGAACAGGTTCAGTTCCAGTTGTTTTAGCTAATAATCGTACTCGTAATTCTTAATTCGTAAATTTGCATGTCTTACCTTTGTGACCATGATAAAAGTCGGTGAAGTTTTAGTATCAGATGATATCCGCGATAAGGAATTTGTCTGCAACCTGGAAAAATGTAAAGGTGCCTGCTGTGTTGAAGGCGACTTTGGCGCGCCGCTGGAGGAAAGTGAACTGGCTATCCTGGATGAGATTTATCCTATTGTTAAACCTTATTTATCCAAAGAAGGTATAGCTGTAATTGAAAAACAGGGCACTCACACAAAAGATGATGATGATGAGTTATGTACTCCTATCATCGATGGCCGTGAGTGTGTTTATGCAATCTACGACAAGCGCGGTATTTTAAAATGCGGTATCGAACAAGCTTATCTGGATAAGAAAATAGATTGGAAGAAACCTATATCATGTCATCTCTATCCAATCCGGGTAACGCAAAAGAAAAACTTCGAGGCACTGAATTATCACAAGTGGCACATCTGCTCAGATGCCTGTACACTTGGTAAAGAACTTCAGGTAGCGGTTTATAAATTTCTTCGCGATCCACTTATTCGTAAATACGGTGAGCCCTGGTATAATGAGCTAGTTGAAGTTATTGAAACAACAGATCCGAAGAAGGGTAAATAATTTAAAAGATTTCAAATTTTGGATTTCAGATTTCGAGTGACTAACTCAATCTGAAATCCAAATACTCATCTCATACAATGCTTAGCATTGAGCCTTGGATTCATATTCCTGAAACTTTTAAACTAATTTTGGGGTAATGCCTTCTGCTTCCCTATGTAATTCTGTTAAACGAATTCTTCCCTCAATAAAATAAACACTCCTCATTCTAATTCCAAATATGTATCTGAGTTAGATGGAAATGATCTGCATTTCATCTTCGATATTTATTCGGTCCTATAAATAATATGAGAGTTCATTTCTAAAACAGCAGATAGTCTATCGAAGATGTTGTTCATTGGAATTTGAAAAGCAAAAATAGAATCTGTACAAAAGACACTTGTCTTGTCCACCATTTTGTACAAAGTTTCACTCATTACAAGCGTAACCTTATATGTATTTTTAAATGCTCACCTTTTTGTTCTCAGATTTATTGTTGGAAGCAGAACTGATTCTACATATTTGAACGCCCGCTCGATCATGTATTACAACTCGGCGCTCGTTCTGTACTAAACGGAAGAGTCGAAGCATGCAACTGATGACTTAAAACTATAACCAGCAAATCTTAGAGGCTGCTGAATTCTGAACTTTTGGTGTATAAATTATTATGAGAAAATTATTGAGTCTACTGGCGTTTTTATTAATTACCATTCTACTGATAATCCTCACATCCTTCAATAAAGACACTAATGCACCCAGGAATGTAACAGGTGTTGCGCCTGATAGCCACCCAAAGCCAAACAATAGCATTCCTCAATAACTTGATTTAAAGAACGATGTCTCTCGCCACTAATTATTATTACAGGAACGGAACAATGGAGAAAAATATTCTTCTCCGTTACTTAAGAGGTTCGTTTGTGATGATACTCTTGTATGCCACTTACGACACTTTCACCAGCGACCATGCAGCCTTTCTAAAGTGTATTTTTATTTTCTTGATGTATGGAACATGCTATGTATTTATTCAACGCACCAACGCAGCTTCCATCGTCAGGAAAATCAGCATGATTATATTTATGCTGAGCATTGTCAGCGGCTTTTTTTTCCAGGGTGGTCTTCTGGGAATTAACTCTTTGGACATCTGTCTTCTGGGTATAGTCATGAAAATGGTTCTTTCAGGAAAAGAGAAACGTATTTTCTTGTACTTATACTTTTTACAGGTTGCTGCACTCGCCTACGTACAGATTTTCCATGACCATTGGATTGTTGATTATCGAGTAAATGACCCTGCTGCAATTGATGTTGCTGAAGTACTGGCACGTATTTGTTGCTTCTTTTATATTGGATATCTATATAAATCTGAATTCGAGAAAGAACGTGCACAACTGGTTGAAACAACTGAAAGATTAAGATCTTTAAATGAAGAAATTTCTGCTCAGAGTGAAGTTATCGCCTCCACTAATAATCAATTAGAGATAGCGATGTTCAGGTTTCAAGAAGAACAGAGTCAGGTAATTGCAGCCAATAAAAAGCTGGAGGAAGCAAATGCAAAAATAGTAGCCCATGATAAATACATAACTGGTTTTAACGACCAGCTAAAAGTTTTAGTAATGGAGCTTAAAAATGAACGCGTACAAGTACTCGAGATCAATAAAAAATTAGAAGAAGCCAATTCAGAAATTTCAGCACAAAGTGAAACCATAGCCTCTTACAATAAACATCTGGAGTTGATGGTGGAGGAAAGAACCAAAGATGTTTTACAACTTAACAAGAAACTTATCGAATATTCGTTTGCCAATTCTCATAAAACCAGAGGGCCTTTGGCCAGGGTACTTGGCCTGATACATCTTATGAAGATGGAGAAAGGAACTGATAGTGAATATCTGGATAAATTAGAACTAAGTGCTCTTGAATTGGATGATATTATAAGAGAGATGACAATACTATTAAATTCAGATGCATTCTTTTATGAAGATGAAACTTCAAAGCTAAACTCCCCTGCGCAAAAGTATTTGTCGTAGCATTCTGTCGACGTAAAAAATTCAATCTCAGAAGATTTATTCCTTTCTGAGATTGAATTTTTTTTATGGTAGGAAGGACTTAAGCTAAAGAAGCCTCCACTGTAATTGTAGTTTTCAGGAGTTTTGATATTGGGCAATTAAGCTCAGCATCCTTAACACATTCTTCAAATTTTTCACTGCTGATACCTTGAATGTGCGCCTTCAGTACGAGATGTGATTCTGAGATAATACCATTTTCAAAAGTAATGATACAGTCCGTGATAAGTTCCTGAGGTGTGTACCCTGCTTCTCCAAGTACGAAACTCAACTTCATAGTGAAGCATCCTGCATGAGCCGCGGCAATAAGTTCTTCCGGGTTTGTGCCTATGCCTTCAGCAAATCTTGAATTGAAGGAGTATTGGGTTTTATTCAATACTGTGCTTTGTGTGGTAAGATTTCCGTTACCTTCTTTACCTGTGCCGTTCCAAACGGCTGTTGCTTTTCTTTTCATGGATAAAAATATGTTTGTGTTGATAATTATTTGGCGAATTTGATCAGTTCAATATTGAACTTCTCTCGCTCTTCAATGAATAAACCATGTCCGCTGTTTTCAAATCGAACGATGTATGAATTTTGAATACCTTTTTGCATTTGCTCTGCTAAGCCGAATTCACAAATCTTATCCTTCACACCGTGAAAAATGGCTGTTGGAATTTTTATGTTGCTTAACTCTGAACGCAGATCTGTATCACGAAGTGCAATTAAACTTTGTGTAGTAGCATAAGGCGAAGCTTCAATATTAATTGCACCTAACCAATTACCTAAACCCGATGGCAAAGCAGTTTCTGTAGCAGCGAATATTTTGCCAAAATTCTCAAGCAATTGTGGCCGATCCGTTGTACTCAATTTGATCAATCCATCGACTGCTTCTTTAGTGAAGCCGTAAGGATAATCATCACGTTTTGTCCATACAGGGGCAGCGGCACCAAACAAAGCAAGTTTGCTTACGTGTGCTGAATTGTGTTTGGCTACGTAATGAATAGAAATAGCTCCGCCCATTGAAAATCCACCAAGAGTAGCTTGTTCAATTTTTAATTTATCAAGTATTACTTTGATGTCATCTGCATATACATCGTAATTATATTGGCCATACGGCTTGTCAGACTTGCCAAAACCACGGAGGGTAATACCAATAACTCTAAAGCCATTCTTTATGAGCTCACTGTATTGATACTCATACATGGCATCGCTTAAAGGCCAGCCGTGAATTAAAACAATGGCCTTGCCTTCACCTTGATCCGTAACATGTAAGCGAACGTTGGGTTCAACTTCAATGTACTCACTTCTTCCTAAAGCAGCATTCTTGCGTTGTGCTTGTGCAGTTGTGATAATCAGAATTAAAAACATCAGAGATAATACACTCTGTTTTGTCCTGTTCAATAAAGCTTGTGTTCTCATTTTGTGTTTCATTTAATTTGATAGTGAATTAATGACACAAAACTACCGGATAGGAAGAGGCAGGGTAATAGATGATTGGTTACTTGAATTGGACAATTTTCCCTCAGCTTAATTTGTATTGCTTACGGAATTCTGCCGGTGCAATGTCTGATACTTTTGCAAACAAGCGATTGAAGTAGGCGGGGTCATCATAGCCTAACTCGTAGGCGATCTCTTTCACATTCATGTCACTATGAGCAAGCAATCGTTTTGCTTCAAGGATAATACGATCTTTAATAATGTCGTTCGGCGTGGCTTTGCCGTACTTGTTGATTCGTTTTGTAAGTGCCTTTGGTGAGATGTTCAGAATACTGGCATAGTCAGACACAGCATGATATTGTTTGAAGTTGAGTTCTACCAACTGGCTGAATTTTCTCAGAAATTCAATCTCGTGCTGATCTCCTTCACCTTCCAGTTTATGTGATGTTTTCCAGATGCGTGTGGATTTGATAATGATTTCTTTCAATAATATTCTGAGCATCTCTTCAGCAGAGCTTTCATCATGATTGAGTTCTGCTATCAATTCTTTAATGATCCCTTGCATCATAGTTGAATGCTCCTTGGACAAAAGCACAACCGGTATTTCATAAACATTATTATAAAGAATTCCATCGCAGGATACTTCCTTGTCGTGAATCTCCACGCAATAGAAATCCCGGTTATAATAAATCAGATGGCTATTGTTGTTTCCTGCTATATTAATTTCATACCATTGATTTACATTAATAAAGAATAACGCATCCTTCTTTAAATCATATTTTTTAAAGTCGATTTGAATGGACGATCCTGCTCGCGCAAAAAGGATCTTAATAAATGAGTCATATTTTTTGTGGTGTTCAGCAGCAATCGAAGAAGGAGTGAAGGATAAAATTCCGAATTTCTTATATGTGAATTGTTTGAACTGATTGATCATTCACAAATAAAAGCAAAAACTCCTTCAAGTTATAATTGCAGCTTGAGAACCATTTTTTCTAATTCTTAAATGCCCACGAAAAATCAAGTCTAATCTCAGGGTAACTTGTACTCACTCCATTAAACTTTTGTGTATGAATACTACCATCTAGTTTAATTGCTACGACTGGTATTGGTCTGTACACTAGTCCGGCGGAGGTCTTATAAAAGACACCATCATCGGCTAAGCCTGATTCTTTGTCACCTCCATATGTTTTGTTATTGATAACTTCAGGATGTGACATCCAATCGAGAAAAAGATAAGGCACAAATTGCCCGATGGATGATTCCATATTATAGGCTAATCTTATATAATAGGTTTGTACATTGTATTTTACAGGAACAACAACATCGGCCGTTGTAAGTTGATCATCTTGCTTACCTGCATTCGCGCCGAGAAATCGTTCGCGTTGATGTGAATTGATTCCTGCTTCTTTTACAATTGTTAATACATTATCTGGATTACGAAGAGCATTGTGCATCGCTATCCAATACTCAGCTTGAATATTAAGTTTCCCTACTTGTTTTTCTAAGAAGCCACCTGTAAGAAAAAAATTATCGCCATCCATCCACGGCAGAACTCCTCCGTTTGGTGGTCCGTCTCCAAATTTAACAGTAGACGTTGTTTTGTTGCTATTCGTGCTGCTGGAAAATCCTGAGGTACCAACTACAAACGATCTCCTGTCTGATTTAAATCTGAAATCCCATCCAAGAGGAATAACACCTTTGGTCTCACCTCCTTCAGCATTTTCAGTAGTTAGTGAATATTGAAAATTTACAGTACCCAGATACCAGTTACCATGAACCATGAACGATGTAGTACGGGTTACGAATAAATGATCGGTGTCAAATATTTCAGGCGGTTCAATTCCGGTAAACGTTGGTATCTGGTCAAGCTTCTCATTATACAATCCAAACCGACGATACATTTTTCCGGCACGTACTTGAAACCAACTTTTAATTTTAAAGTTGCCCCACGCATTTCTTATTTCAAGTCCGTTTTCATTATAAGCGAGATTAAACAACACATCAATCTTTTCAGACAGGTATGCTGAGCCATACAAGTGAAAATCTTTTACAGGTGTCCATGTAAAAGGGTCATTTATTTTCCTTGTTTTACCTTCACTGTTAACGGATGGAAAACCAAATTGCTTTGCAGCATTTGTATTGATGTAACCATACAATTTAAGCTTTCGATCGAGTTCGGTAACCTTAATTTTCAGAAGCTCTTCCAATGACAAATCGAACAAATCGTCAGTTGCTAATGAATCTTGTGCTTTGATAAGTGATGGAGCGAACAGTAGAACGAGTGTGAATAATCCCATACGAAAATTCACGCTCAGATGTGAGGTAGATCTGGCACGCATAATGATTGGGTTAGGTTTGGAGAATATGAACTGTAAGGAAGTTAATGAATTTCTTCCTGAAGATTGGGCTATGATTTTAGTGCTTTATTTATTATATTTTAAATACACAGCACTTCATCTGATCGACTCTAGGTATTCTGGACACTTTGATTTGTTTCTTTCCTGGTCTTATGTACTGAAATATATTTTGATGGTGTGACTCCAAAATAAGCACTGAATGATTTTGTAAAATAGGCAACAGAACTAAAGCCAACATCAAAAGCTACCTGTGAAATATTCAGATTTTCCTTTGTTAGTATTTCGGCAGCTCTCTTTAATCGGATAATGCGTATAAACTCTTTAACAGACTGGCCAGAGAGTGTTTGAATTTTCCGATACAGCTGTGCTCTACTCATACCAATGGCCGTTGAAAATGTATCTACATCCAAATCTTGATTACTCAAATTTTTCTCTATGACTTCGTATGCCTTCTGTAAAAACTTTTCGTCGATGGATGATGAGGATATTTCTCTTACTGTTGTCAGAGGCTGCTTTAAGAAATGATTAGCCATTTCATGTTGCAATGCTATCAGGTTTTTAACCTTTGCTTTTAAAATGGAAATAGAAAATGGTTTTGAAATATAATCGTTAGCTCCGCTGGACAATCCTTCAAGAATTTGGTTGTCAGAACTTTTTGCTGTAAGAAGAATTATAGGGATATGTCTCATATCTACATGGAGCTTAATTTTTCGACATAACGTGATGCCATCCATGTGTGGCATCATTACATCGCAGAGTATTATGTCTGGATTTTCTGTGCGGGCTTTCTCAAAACCAGCAACTCCATCACTAGCTTCACTTATTCGGTATGAGTCCATAAATTCATGCGTAATAAACAAACGCATGTCTGAGTTGTCATCAATAATTAACAGGTGAGGTTTGTCATCTTTTGTTAAAAGATCTTTGTCAACAGTATTGCTTATGATTGCATCGTCATGGATTTTAGCATCATACCTCCACGGATTTTTTTTAAAACTATCGTCTATGGGGATTAAAGAATCCGACGGTGATTTTTTTAATGGAATGATTTTTAGTCCACCTTTCTCTGGTTTATTAAAATTCATTAACGGACTAATAAGTCTCAGCAGGCGGTTAGCATTTCTATGAAATAATAAGTAAGCGACAGTTCTCGGGCTTCTCACAAATGCAATCTCTTTTAGTGGCGACTCAGTTGAAAATATGAATCCGAAAATCAAGATATGAAGAATTGCAATCGATTTAAATGTATTCTTAACCTATTTATAAGGTTAAAATCATTTTTAGAGCATACCTTTCAAAATTGTTTTTTAATAACCCATGAAATTGAAGGCAGCAGTGATTTTGAATCTGACACATCAGCTTATTTGCAGAAAGTATTTTCTTCTTTTGTTTCTCTTTTCTTCGTTGGCTTCAGTTGCCCAGGAGTCGACACCTGGACCATTAGTTATCTGCTATGGGTCTGATATATATACTCCTGGCAAGGTGCCAAATAAGCGGAGCGATTATTTACAAACTAAGATGGTACTGGCAAGTACATCTACGATAGAAGTGACATATAATGGAGTTCCATCAAATGCGCAGTCTGCTATTCAGTTTGCCATAGACATCTGGCAAAGTGAATTGCAATCTTCTGTTCCTATCCGGATTAACGCCATCTGGTCTTCACTTGAAGGTAACTCACTTGCCACAACAAGACCTACTAAAATATATCGTGGTTTTGATGGCGCCATTCCTGATATCTGGTACCCGGTATCATTAGCTGAAAAAATTTCAGGCCAGGATTTGAACGGAACAACTGAAAGCGATATTGAAATAATGATTAACAGTAACAAGAACTGGTACCTTGGCACGGATGGAAACACCCCCAAAGCAAATGTTGATCTTGTTTCTGTAGTGCTTCACGAAATTGCTCATGGACTTGGATTTACTTCATCGGCAGCTATCACCAATAGTCAAGGCACATTGCGCGATGAAAAGTATCTTGGTATTTATGATGTGCTTCTGGAGAATGATCAGCGCGTGCGATTATCATCTTTTGCTGATCCATCGAGTGAGTTGCAAGTGCAGTTTACCAGTGATAAGATTTATCTCTACAGTCCTTCTGCAGTAATATCAACAGGAGAGTATCCTAAAATTTTTGCACCATCATCTTTTATTGTTGGGTCCAGCATGGCACACCTTGACGAAACAAAATATCCGGCGGGCAATGCAGATGCATTGATGTCTCCGTATTTTGGTATGGGAGAATCTGTTCATTCTCTAGGTACTATTTTGCCTGCTGTTTTAGATGACATTGGCTGGGGTGATAATCCTTCAAAGCCAACGGTGGAAATTTATCCCAATCCATCAGACGGTATTTTTAAAGCAGGTATCCACATGCCTGTAACGATCAATGATGTTGATGTAGCTGTTACTGATCTCACTGGCAAAGAACTAATTCATAATACATTCTTTATTCAATCACCTCTTAACGAAATAGATTTATCTGCTTATTCCAGCGGAATTTATCTTCTGATTGTAAAGGGGGCAGGAGCTAAAATTGTGAAGAAAATTGTATTGTTGAAGTAAAGCATAGACCTTAACGATTGTATATAAGTAAAGCTGGTTCAATTTGAATCAGCTTTACTTATTCATGCTTTGCTATTTATTAAATGCCTGCTACCCCATATGATGAAGTTGAGTAGGTTCCTCCTTGAATGATTTCCCATCCAGCCTGAACGCTAATCAGATAATTTGAATTACTCATCCAACCTTTGCTTACACAATAGTCTATGATAGGTTTTGTATCGATACTAAGCCAGCTTGATTGATTGGTAAGTAAAAAAGAAAATACGTTGTCTCTTCTGTAAACATTCCATGTTTTTCCAGCGAGGCTTACGTTAGATGCATAAGGAATAGCATTTCCGTTTGCATCATAGTTTTGTGCGATGGGTTTGGTGTTTGCCCATTGCAACCAGATCATCAATTCATATTTAGCAGCTCTGTTTCCAGGATTGCTTGAAGGATCAAACCAGATATCATAGGCAGCATCCCATGCATTACCTGAAGCAGATTGTGTCCACCATGTATGAACTGTACCTAAGCTGCTGATTTTTTTAGGAAGACCTGTGCCTGAGGAACAATTACCCCAATGACATCCAAAGACCATAGCGGGGTACGCTTTTATTCCGCTTCCTGTATGCGATGCATTTGCACCCCATGAATTAATGTTGTTGTACCAGATGCACTGAGAGCCAGCCCCGCTGCCCCACACATCATTCATTAAATAATACTGTCCTGCTGAGATTGTGCCACCACTGCAGTTTTGTGCAGATGCCTGAGCTGTACCACTCTTGGACACTACTTCGTTTTTCTTTACATCTTCTGTTGAGCATGCAAAGGCAAGCGACACGAGTAAAATTGAAAGATACTTTTTCATAGGTTTTGATTGATTTAGTTTGAAAAATAACTACCTCGAAAGTACCATTAGAGTCTCTTACAACGTTTGCATTAGCATCTCAGACACTTGCAATACCGTCTCAATTGACTTGCGGAAATCGCTTATTCTAGGGGTGCAAATGTTGCAATTCAGTTAATTGCTAACCATTATGGAGCATGATATTAAAAGCGATCTGATAGAAAGCGTGATGGGAGTATGATATTACTTTTTTTGCCTGAACTAACTTAATTTTCAGGTCTCTTATATTTACTACAACCCAATCCTTCTCCCCAAATCTGATGAGAAGACATTATTTGGATCATACTTTTGTTTGATCTTGATCCACTCTGTATGCTGAGGATACATGGCTTTGAAAGTTGCTTCATCGAGATAGGCATCTTTGCCCAGATAAATTCTTCCACCCATGTCAAGCACCATTTTGTCAAGACGCTCTGTGAATGCTTTTAGTTTTGATGTGATTGGAAAATCAATAGCGAATGTATAACCTTCGAAGGGGAAGGAGAGAAGCCCACCTTGTTCTTTACCAAATTTCTTTAACACATTAAGAAACGGAACGCAATCACTCTTGGTGATCTCTTCTAATATTTTACGAATGTTCTCTTTACCATTTGGTACTGGCAACACAAATTGATATTGAATGAAACCTCGCTTGCCATAACCTCTGTTCCAATCGTTAATCATGTCAAGCGGATAGAAGAAGCTATCATAATGAGAAATGCTCTTCGCTGATTTTTGCATGATATATAACGCCGTATTCAAAATACCAACCGTAAGTTTGTTTAATGCAAAGCCAGGTAAGTAAAATGGCACAACAAGTTTTGGTTTCTTGCCGATCTTCAGTGGGTTTGATTTCAATTTCTCAGGCAGATCTTTTATTAACGCATGATTGCCCATTGTTAAAACACCGCGACCAAGTTTTTTGCCTTTGGCCATGGAGTCAAGCCAGGCAACGGATGATGTATATTCTTTTTCACTATCATCGATAGCTTGTAGCATCTCATCAAGATTACGAGCAGCAATTGCTTTTTGCTTGAAATAGGTGGTTTCTATTTTACGCAGTTGGATTCTGCTGGTGAGTATAGTGCCCAGCAATCCAAGACCGCCAAAGTTGGCCCAGAATAAATCACTGTTCTCTTCACGACTGGCTTTTACAATGCGACCATCAGCAAGTAATATGGTGAAGTCGTATACACAGTTTACAAATGAGCCATCAGCATGATGAGCTTTGCCGTGGACATCATTGGCAATGGCTCCACCTATAGTAATGTATTTTGTTCCCGGTGTAATCATGGGGAACCATCCGCGGGGTGCCAGGTATTGAATGATCTCTTCTAATGAAACGCCTGCCTCACAATTCAGAATACCGGTTTGTTCATCAAACTCCAGAAAATGATTCATCTTTTCCATTTTTAAAACGGTATGATGAGTGTTGGTGGCCTGGTCGGCATAGCTTCTGCCCAGGCCTCTGGGTAAGAGTTTATCTACAGTAAGAGATTGTTTAATCTCCTGTGCTGAGCGTGGGTAAATAACCTTGCTGGTAGATTTGGGGATATTACCCCAGCCTGAGAGTGTTTCTTCCATGAGTTGAATGAATCAAAACTGACTATTGACGCATTAAAATTAACGCAATTAGTCGGTATAGTTTGAATTGTAGGACGGAATATAATTCAAACGATTGTAGGGTTAGCTATTGGATGGGAGAGCACAGAGAATGCACAAAGTTTCACAGAGAAAATACTTTACGACTACATTGATGGATTAAATCAAAAAAAATCTCCGTGCAACTCCGAGTATCCTCTGTGAAAACTCTGTGTTACAACTTATCATGCCATCAAAAAAATAACCCCTGAATTGCTCCAGAGGTTATTTGTAATTTTTAAAG
Source organism: Cyclobacteriaceae bacterium (assembly GCA_035493595.1). GTDB lineage: Bacteria > Bacteroidota > Bacteroidia > Cytophagales > Cyclobacteriaceae > DATCRE01. The sequence continues at coordinate 16,661 of DATJHZ010000119.1, forward strand.
ATCTATTGGAATCTTATTTCAATTCTGAAAAATCGAAATCAGTTTCAAGGAATTTTGTTGTGAACTTGCCTGATCTGAATACAGGGTTGTCCATCAGCTTAATGTGAAAAGGAATAGTGGTCTTAACACCTTCAATTACAAATTCCTGCAATGCTCTCTTCATACGGGTAATCACTTCGTCGCGTGATTGGCCAGTAGCAATAAGCTTGGCAATCATTGAATCGTAGTTTGGAGGAATAGTATAACCAGCATAAACATGACTGTCGATGCGGATACCATGTCCACCGGGCATGTGAAGATTCGTGATCTTACCTGGTGATGGTCTGAAACCATTAGCAGGATCTTCAGCATTAATACGGCACTCCATAGCGAACAGATTCGGGAAGTAATTTCTTCCAGAGATTGGTACACCAGCAGCAACCTTTATTTGTTCTTTTATAAGATCGTAATCTGTTACTTCTTCAGTGATGGGGTGCTCTACCTGGATACGTGTATTCATTTCCATAAAGTAGAAATCACCATGCTTGTCAACCAGGAACTCGATAGTGCCAACACCTTCGTAGTTAATAGCCATAGCACCTTTGATGGCGGCTTCACCCATGCGTTCACGCAACTCCTGACTTACAATAGGTGATGGTGTTTCTTCTACCAGCTTCTGGTGGCGACGTTGTATAGAGCAATCGCGTTCAGAAAGATGGCAGGCTTTTCCATATTGATCACCTACTAATTGTATTTCTATGTGACGAGGTTCTTCTACAAATTTTTCAAGGTAGAGACCATCGTTACCAAATGACGCACCGGCTTCGCGCTTGGCATCATCCCATGCTTTCTTGAATTCAGATTCATCATTGATAATTCGCATACCCTTACCACCACCGCCGGCAGTTGCTTTAACAATAACAGGGTATTTAATTTTCTTGGCGATCTTCATTCCTTCCTCCAACGAAGAAAGTAAGCCATCAGAACCTGGTATTACAGGTACACCTGCTTTACGCATGGTATCTTTGGCAGTAGCCTTATCACCCATCAACTCAATCATGGTAGGTGTGGGGCCAATGAATTTTATTCCATACTCATGGCAGATGGCCGAGAACTCAGCACGCTCCGACAAGAATCCGTAACCTGGATGTATTGCATCGGCATTGGTAATCTCTGCTGCTGAAATAATACGAGGAATATTTAAATAAGAATCTTTGCTGGGTGCATCACCGATACAAACTGCTTCGTCAGCAAAACGAACGTGAAGACTCTCGCGGTCGGCTGTAGAATATACGGCAACAGTTTTGATATCCATCTCTTTGCATGTACGTATTACACGAAGAGCAATTTCACCACGGTTAGCTATTAGTATTTTTTTAAACACAATGATTTGGGGTTAATTCAACAATCAAACTTTTAAACTACGCCGCATCAAAACAAGTTGATTGAACTGCAAAGGCAGAAGCAACTTGTTGCTGACCGGAGGGTTAAGAAATTTAATTAATCAGGCTCAACAACAAAAAGAACCTGATCGTATTCTACCGGTGTTGCGTTTTCTAAGTTCACTTTTACAATGGTACCAGAAACTTCAGATTCTATTTCATTAAATAGCTTCATAGCTTCAATGATACAAACGGTTTGTCCTTTTGTTACTTTGTCACCAACGGAAACAAATGACGGTGTGTCAGGATTTGAAGAACGATAGAACGTTCCGATCATAGGTGATTTGATATCAACTGTTTTCTTTCCTGCAGGAGCTTCAGCTACTGCAGCTTTCTCGGCCTTAGCAGGTTGTGTTGCTGCTGGTGCTACGGCAGCTACTACTGGTGCAGTAGCAACGGGCATAGGCACTGGTGATGATTTGAATATTTTTTGATCTGGCTCACGCTTAACACTAAGCTTTAATTCCTTAGTTTCAATGTTAACTTCATTCAAGCCTGACTTGGAAATGAAATCGATAAGGTCTCTTATTTCAGAAGTTTTCATTGCTGGTTGGTTAGATGATCCTGTACCGGATGCCTTCGAAGCACTTTCTGGCTTGGATTGACTTTTTGACGCAGGTTTTTTACTCATAAAGTTTAGGTTTTCTATTTATTATTTCACGCGTTCAACATACTCACCGGTGGTGGTGTTTATTTTGATATTGTCACCAGTGTTTACAAATAGGGGCACACGAATTTCTGTACCATTTTCAAGTGTTGCAGGTTTAAGCGTGCGGGTCGCAGTATCGCCAGCTACACCTGGTTCTGTGTAAGACACAACCATTGCCACATGCATAGGAGCTTCTGCGGTAATAGGTGTTGTCCCGTTTTCAAAAGCAATAATAAGAGTTACTTCTTCTTTGATGTATTTTACAGAATCGCCAAGTAAGGCCTTATCCAGATAGATCTGATCGAAAGTTTCTTTATCCATGCATACCAGGCTATCGCCATCGGCATAGAGGTATTGATATTCTTTGGTTTCAACACGAAGCATTTCAATATCTTCACCAGGACGGAAACGGTTTTCAGCAATTTTGCCATTTCTGATGTTTCGAAGTTTTACCTGGTAGAAAGCTCTAAGGTTACCTGGTGTGCGGTGTTGAAGTTCTTCAACCTGCATCACTTCGCCGTTGTAGCGAACAAAGTTACCCTTGCTTAAATCTGATACTGTTGCCATATAAAGCGGTTAATTTACAAATGAAATAGTTATTTACAAGTTATAGTTACGTCGGCCTGCGAAATCAAAAAGGCTTAAAATTTCCTTAAATAAAGCCTTTTAATTGCTGTTATAAGCCCATTTTAAGTAGACGGCACCCCAGGTAAAGCCTCCTCCGAAAGCAGCTATTATCAGATTATCGCCTTTCTTAAGTTGCTTTTCATAATCCCATAATAAAAGTGGAATAGTGCCTCCGGTAGTATTACCATAGCGTTCGATGTTCATCATCACCTTATCTTCAGTGATACCCACACGCTGAGCGGTGGCATCAATGATGCGTTTGTTAGCCTGATGTGGAACAAGCCAGGCAATAGACTCTGGCGTGAGATTGTTGCGTGCTACAAGTTGTGCAGACACGTCTGCCATGTTGGTAACGGCAAATTTGAATACGGCAGAACCTTCCTGATAAACATAGTGCAAACGCTTATCGATAGATTCATGTGAAGCAGGCATGCGGCTTCCGCCTGCCTTCATGTGTAAGTAGGCTTCACCAGCACCATCGCTCTTAAGGATAGCATCCACTACACCAACATCTTCAGTGGTAGGCTCAAGCAATACACAACCAGCACCATCACCAAAAATAATACAGGTGGTACGGTCAGTATAATCCATGATGGCCGACATTTTATCGCCACCAATAACAACTACTTTTTTATACATGCCAGATTGAATAAAGCTGGCACCCGTTGAAAGCGCGTAGATAAAACCAGAACAGGCTGCGCTCATATCAAAACTAAAGGCATTTGTAGCACCTACTGCCGTGGCTACAATGTTTGCCGTTGCCGGAAACGTCATGTCGGCTGTTACTGTAGCAAAAATAACCAGATCAATTTCCTTAGGATCCAGTTTTGTTTTTGCCAGCATATCCTTCATGGCAGCAATTCCTAAAACTGAAACACCCTGGTTTTCACCTTTCAAAATTCTTCTTTCCTTAATACCAGTTCGGGAGGTAATCCACTCATCACTGGTCTCTACCATCGTTTCTAATTCTTGATTGGTGAGAACGTAGTCGGGCACATAACCGCCTACTCCTGTGATTGCCGCTCTAATCTTAGTCATGCTGTTATATTTAATTCTAAAAAAAGTAATTAGGCTATTTTGATAGCCTTTATAAAAAGCAAAAAGCCCGATGATGCACACCGAGCGTTTCTGTTAATTTGTTTTATTTTATTGCAATACAAGTATCCTTTTCTGACCCTACAATTGCAGGTACAACCTTTTTATGGAGTTGGTCTGTTGCAGGGTTGATAAGCATTAGCCTTTATGCAAGTACTTCTTTTTCCATCACAACTTTACCATTGAAGTAAAGCTTTCCTTCGTGCCAGAAAGCACGGTGAGGCAGGTGGTGTTCACCAGTTGTAGGGCACACAGCCAATTCTTTAGCGAAGGCTTTGTAATGTGTTCTTCTCTTATCCCTGCGGGTTTTGGAGGTTTTGCGTTTTGGATTCGGCATATTCTAAACTGTTTATTTTAATTTTTTTAATTGCTCCCACCGTGGGTCAATGCTTTCTTTATCTTCTTCGTCAATATTCTCGTCGGATGAATAAACTATTCTTCCTTCTTCATTCGTATCATCATCTTCATCCTGAAATTTTGGATGAAGCTTTTTCATTGGTATGGCAATGCCAATATACTCATAGATCAACTGGCCAACCTCAAGACTAACCGTCTCGCGGTTAATCATCATAATTTCTTCAGTGATCTCCTGATCTTCGTCTCCGAATTTGAAAACCATTTTATGGGTCGCATCAATCGGATAATCAAAAAGCTCAAGACTGCGATCACATTCCAGTTTGGCAGTTCCTTTTATATGAAAATCAGCCTCAATAAATGTTTCATGCTTATTCAGATCAACACCTACAGTAAATGTGCCCTCATTAAGAAGGTCATTTCCATAATGGTTAAAGAAGTCTTTCCCAATTTCGAAGTCGAAATGGTGTAAACTGTTATTTAAACCAACGATATTAATACGATAAGCCTTCACCGCCTGCCCCTTCCGGGCTTTTTAAAATTAGTCGGCAAATTTAGGAATATTAATCAGAATATGAAAAATTGGCCTAAATACGTGAATGACTGATACCCTGTCACAAATTTCAGATTGTTAGTACTGGCCTTTAAAAACCTGCTTTTAAAGCAAAATAGGAGGTTTTTGGCTTGACTGGGATGCATTTATGCCAATATTACTCGTATATCCGAGCGTTCCTAAACGCCAGACCTTTATAAAAAACAAATGCCGCAACTCTAATATCGCGGCATTTTAAAAGTTTTTGAATGGGGAAAATCAGACAAACTCCTTAAATACAATATCTCTAAACTCTTCGCGCGTTTTTTCATTGAAATGTTCAATGAAGTAGTCTATAACCCCTTTCTTAAAGCCTAATTTGATGGCTATGTTCTTACAAAAGATTATTTCACTTTCAAATACATTCTGATCTATAAAGACCAGTTCTATGCTCGACATGAGGTAATCAAACTTCTGGTCTACTGATAAAGCACCTAAAGAATCAATCGGTTCTGGACTTTTAATGAGTTCATTGACCTCATTCTCCGGAAAGCTTCTGTCTTTTGCTATTTTGAAAATCATCTCACGCTCAATCTTAGCGAAGTGCTTATCGGCCTCGGCCAATTGAATTAGTATGTTCAGCTGCTTTTTAGTGACTATATCCATTTCAACTATTACTTGAGATCCAAATTTATATAATATTCATTATTAAGTTCATTTACGGAGTTGAAAGGTAAAAGAACGGAATCAATAAAGCTTATTTTTCTGTAGACGGTTCCATTCGATGCTTCAGGATATCAATAGCACGATAAATGGCTTCGCGCATAGACGTTTCGTCTGCCTGGTTCTTTCCGGCAATGCCATAACCGGTTCCATGATCGGGCGATGTTCTGATGATGGGTAAGCCGGAAGTGAAGTTTACACCTTCCTCAAAGGCAATTGCTTTGAATGGTATCAAACCCTGATCGTGGTACATGGCAAGCACGGCATCATATTTTGAATGCTGATTTGTGCCGAAAAAACCGTCGGCAGGGTAGGGACCAAAAACAAGTCTGTTCTTGTTTCGCTGTTCATTAACGAATGGCTTTATGATCAGATCGTCTTCAGTGCCAATCAATCCGCCATCACCAGCGTGAGGATTAAGTCCAAGTACAGCAATCTTTGGTTTAGTAATACCAAAATCTTTTCTAAGCGATTGCTCCATGATTTTTAATTTCCCCTCAAGACGTTCCTTTGTAATAAGCGCAGTTACATCTTTAAGTGGAACATGTTCGGTTACAAGTCCTACTTTAAGCCCATCGCTTACCATAAACATTACACTTTCGGGAACGCCAAAGAACTCATTTAAAAACTCAGTATGTCCACGGAAAGGAAACTCAGTACTATGAATAGTATGCTTGTCAATAGGTGCCGTTACCAGAGCATCCAGCAAACCTTCTTTTAAATCTGTGCAAGCTTGCTTCAACGCAGCTAATGCTGCCTTGCCAGTTTCAGGTGATGCTTTGCCAGGTGTAGGCTCCAGGTTTTCATCCCAGCAATTAACAACATTTAATTGGCGGGCAGCAAATTGCCCTCTGTTCCTAACCTGGCTGTAGTTGAAGTCTTCAATATTTAATAGCTTCTTATAAAAAGATATTGTTTTGGCAGACCCATAGATAACAGGCGTAATGATGTTGAGTAAACGCGTGTCGGCCAGAGCTTTCATTACTACTTCTGGTCCAACGCCATTTATATCACCCAATGTTATACCTATGCGTGGCTTCTCTTGCTTGTGTTGATGTGTCATGAACAATGAATTGTACGCGAATTAACAAAAATTTAAACTGGTTCATTGTACCTTGCCCGCTCAACTTTAAAAAGAGGTAGCTTCAGTTGTTGAGAACCTCTTAAATATTACAATAAATAAACCTAAACCCAGTCAATGGTACGTCCTAAAAAATCTCTTGGTCAGCACTTCTTAATGGATCAAAGCATAGCCAAAAGAATTGTCGATTCATTGCCTGTGAATAGAAGCACGCCATTAACACTTGAGATTGGACCAGGTACAGGGGTGCTCACACAGTATATGGTAGGGTTGAAAGATGTTGACCTTACGCTTATTGAGATAGATCGCGACTCCATCCCGGTGTTGAAGAAGAAATACCCGGCGCTAACAGAAAAGATAATCGAAGGAGATTTTCTGGAGATGGATTTGTCTAAAACCTTTACCGGTAAGTTCTCCATCATTGGTAATTTTCCCTATAACATTTCTTCCCAGATATTTTTCAGAGTACTTCTTTATCACGATCAGGTAGAAAGCGTAGTATGCATGCTTCAAAAAGAAGTGGCCGACAGGATTGCTTCACCCCATGGAAGCAAGGCTTATGGAATATTAAGTGTGCTGCTACAGGCATACTACTCAATTGAATTCTTATTCAAGGTGCCTCCTGAAGTTTTTAATCCACCACCTAAAGTAATGTCGGGTGTGATCAGGTTAATACGCAATGAGCGAAAAGAACTTGGTTGCAATGAGAAACTTTTTGTACAAGTTGTGAAGCAAGGTTTTAATACACGACGCAAGACCTTGCGCAACGCATTAAAAAATCTAAATTTGGCCACCGAAATTTCGACCCTTCCCATTATGGATAAGCGAGCGGAACAATTATCGGTAGATGATTTTATTCAACTTACCAATTTAATAGAGAAGAGTCGTGCAGCCCTTGGTTGAATTTGAATTAACAAAAGAATTTCGTGACCGCTTTCAGCAGGCGCTGGATGAACGCGATGATCAATTCCTTCGTGAATCACTGGAAGGAGTGCGTGCAGCCGATATCACATCCTTACTTTATGAATTCAATGCAGAAGAATCCAAGTATGTAATGGATCTTCTTCCCATCGACATGCAAGCTGAGATCATTAATGATCTGGATTCGGAAACACGCAAAAGTTTTTTAAAAGTATATCCCCCAACAGGCATCATTATATTTTTGAATCAGTTGGCCTCTGATGATGTTGCTGATATTCTGAATGAACTCCCAATCAAAGAACGTGAGGAGGTTCTTTCGGGTCTTGAGCCTGAGCTCCGCGGACAGGTAACGGAGTTATTACGATACGAAGAAAATGTTGCCGGTGGTTTGATGGCCAAGGAATTAATCAAGGCCAACATCAACTGGACGGTTGTTCAGTGTGTGGATGAAATTCGGAAACAAGCTGAGAATGTAACCAAGTTCTACACTGTTTATGTGGTAGATGACAGAGATATTCTATTGGGCAGAGTATCATTAACAAACCTCATAGTCTCCGAGGCCAAAACTTTGGTAGCTGATATTTATGAACAGGATATTCCTTCTGTTCAAACTTATCTTGAGGATAGTGAAGTGGCTGAGATCATGAAAAAGTATGATCTTGAATCGGTGCCCGTCATCAACGTGCAAGGACAACTTGTAGGAAGAATTACTATCGATGACGTTGTCGATGTGATTACTGAACAGGCCGATGAAGAGCGTCAGATCATGGCAGGTATCAGTGAAGATGTTGAAGAAGATGATAGCGTTTGGCGCAATGCCCGTGCCCGTTTACCATGGCTACTGATCGGGATTTTAGGAGGACTGATGAACGCCAAGTTCATGGGGCTTTTTGAAAAAGAACTTATGCGCATTACTGCTATTGCTTTCTTTACGCCATTAATCCAGGCAACCGGTGGCAACGTAGGTATACAGTCGTCATCGTTAATTGTGCAGAGCTTGGCAAATCCCGGATTTGTTGATGAAGGTCTGTGGAAACGTCTCGTAAAAGTTTTCTTCGTAGCCATCTTTAATGGTGTATTTCTTTCAACCATTGTGTTGGGGGCTAATATTCTTTTGTTCAGAGAGTACAGTCTTTCTACAGTAGTGTCTATTGCTTTGTTTAGTGTGGTAATTTTTGCATCGTTCATAGGCACCATTACACCTTTAATATTAAATCGTTTTGGTTTTAATCCTGCATTAGCTGCGGGTCCTTTTATTACAACCACCAACGACTTGCTTGGCCTCACCGTTTATTTTTTAACAGTCCACCTTTTGCTATAGAAAAAAATGGCTTTACCAAAATGCATCATTGTAGATCCCATGCACGATAGTCTCTTTGCCATGCTTGATGAAATTGGCTGGGAGGCTGATTATTTTCCAAGCATCACCCGCGATGAGATCAAAGAAAAACATCATGGCTACGACGGCTTAATTGTGCGAAGTAAAACTACAATCGATCGTGATCTGCTGGGTGAAAATCCTACCGTGAAGTTTATAGGAAGAGCAGGTGCAGGCATTGACAATCTTGATCAGGATTATCTTGTTGAAAAAAAGATAGCTATACTTCCTGCAGCCGAAGGCAACAGAGATGCTGTAGGTGAACATACCGTTGGTATGCTACTGGCATTGCTGCGTCATATTCCTAAAGGAGACGATGAAGTAAAAATGAATGTGTGGGATAGAGAGGGCAACCGTGGTGTTGAGATCATGGGCAAGACTGTCGGTATTATTGGCTATGGAAACATGGGTCAGGCTTTTGCCAAGCGCCTCTCAGGTTTCTCATGTAAGGTTTTAGCGTATGATAAATATAAATCAGGCTTTTCAGATGCATTCTGCGAAGAAGTGCAAATGGATCGGATCTTTAATGAAGCCGATATTGTGAGCCTTCATCTACCGCTTACTGATGAGACAAAAATGATGGTAAACTTAGAATACCTCAATCGTTATAAGAAGCGTATAATCATTCTGAACACAGCACGTGGAGAGATTCTTTCATTAACAGATTTGGCTGAAGCTATTGAACAGCGTAAAGTTTCCGGTGCTGCTCTCGATGTGCTTGAGAATGAGAAAATCAATAAGCTAACTCCCGAACAGACAAAGGCTATGCATTATTTGCGGGATAAGCCAAACGTAATATTTACCCCCCACATTGCAGGCTGGACGTTTGAGTCGCATGTTAAAATTAATGTAGCTTTGGTAGAGAAAATCAAACAACTCGACATTCGTTGATAATTGTTTTTTTGTATCTTAACTGAGCATTTTAAAAGACCATGAGTTATTTGGATAAGCGATTGAAAAAGTTAAACGAGGTATTCAATGGGATCATTGAAAAGCCATTGTTAACGTCTTCTATCGTTCTTATTGTTGTAGCCATCATCGTATTAAGTCTCAGCCTTCCTTACTATCTGCATGATTTTGATTCGTTCATTCCGCAGGTGTTAGCGGAAGCGCACGGTATGATATTCGATATCGCGGTATTCAGTATTCTTATTTTCTGGCTCAACCAGAATGGTGAAAGAAGACAGCGTATACGCACCTATAAAGATGAGATTGATGATTTTCGTTTATGGGAATCTGAAGAAGCTGCCTTCCGTACCGTGGGTAATATTAAACGTCTCAACAGGCATAAGATTCACGAGATCAACTTGGTGAATTGTCACTTACCGAGAACGAATCTTAACTATGTAAACCTATCGGGATCTAATCTCAATTCAGCCAACATATCGCAGTCTACACTTATCGAGGCCAATCTTGAAAATGCCAGACTCAATCAAACTAATTTTGAAAATTCAAATCTGAATCAGGCCAATTTAAAAAGTGCTTATGCCAGCGGGGCTATCTTTAAAGACTCCTTTATGATTAAAGCACAGTTTGACGGAGCCTTTCTTATCAAAGCTAATTTCAATAATGCTTTTTTAATGGAAGCTAACCTTCAAAATTGTTATGTGATGGGAGCTGATTTCGAGAATGCCAGTCTTTATAAAGCAGACCTTCGAGGCGCCAAAGGATTAACTGTTGAGCAGCTTTCTAAAGTGAAAACACTGTACCTGGCCAAGTTTGATGATGAGATACTCGAACAGGTTAAAACAACCCTGCCAGAGCTGGTAGGAACCTGATTTTTGTATTCAAAATATAAAGCATTACCTTTGTAATGAAGCAACGGCCACAGCAATGAGGCCGTTGTTCTTTTTTTGATCATTCACGACCAGCTTGTGAATGATTTTTGTTTAAATGAATATATAACACAGAGTTTATGAGCAAGAAAATTTCCTACTATACAAAGGAAGGGCTTGACAAGCTAAATGGTGAATTAACTGAATTGAAGACAAAAGGTCGATCAAGCATAGCACGCCAGATAGCAGAAGCACGTGATAAGGGAGACTTAAGTGAGAATGCAGAGTACGATGCAGCCAAAGATGCTCAAGGACACCTTGAAGCAAAAATTGCCCAACTTGAAGATCTGTTAAGCAATGCACGTTTACTCGATGAGAATAATATTGATATCTCTAAAGTATCTATTCTCTCTAAAGTAACAATCAAGAATAAGAAGAACGGAGCTTCCGTATCTTACATACTTGTATCAGAAGAAGAAGCTGATTTGAAAGCTGGTAAAATTTCAACCATGTCGCCAATTGGTAAAGGATTGCTTGGTAAGAAAATAGGAGAGAGCGCTATCATTAAAACTCCTGCTGGTGAAATGGAGTTTGAAATTGTAAACATTAGTTTATAATCAATTACTACTATGGCCAGCATATTCACCAGAATTATCAATCGCGAAATTCCAGGGCATATTATAGCAGAGGATGATCATTACATAGCATTTCTTGATATCACACCATTAGTGCATGGTCATACACTAGTCGTGCCCAAGAAAGAAGTTGATTATATTTTTGATCTTGAAGATCAGGATCTTGCTGCACTCAATATTTTCGCAAAGAAGGTAGCTCGCGCTGTACAGAAAGCAATTGTATGCAAACGTATAGGTGTTGCAGTTATTGGTCTTGAAGTACCACATACGCATATTCACCTTGTACCCATGAATAGCGTTGGTGATATTAATTTTACTCAACCTAAAATACATCCTACTCAGGATGAGCTCGCTGCTGTAGCAGAGCGTATCAGAAAATCTTTTTAATTGTTTCTTTTTTTATTTCAGAAATCTTGATTGCAAAGCTCTTACTTGGCGAGCTGGCTTATTCAATTATTTGTTAGTATAAGATCTTTATTTTAGCACAATCTAACGATTGAGTTAATGCTAATGATTTACGAATGTATTGTTGTTTGAAAATGAGTAACAGATTTTGGTGAGATTCCTCGCATTTGATAATGTGTTTTTAAATTCTATTTTTGATAAAATTTTTAAAAACTTAATTAAAAAAAGAACCTATGATTAGAAGATTTCTATTATTCATCATGCTCACAATCGCTATTTTTTCTTGTAGCGATGACAATTCTGATTCTGTCTTTGTCAAAGTCGAGAACAAAACAAATAGTGTAGTTAAAACTGAAGGCGATTTTGCCTTGAAGGGAATTGATGGTTATCCGATTAAGCAGTTACCAATTGATTTATTGTCGACAATCCACGATAGATTAATTAAAGATGGGCGATCTGATGATGCAAAGAAGCTTTATGTTCTTTATGATATGAAGACTGGGGTGTTAAAAGGTTCTGAAAATACTATTGCAGCCAATGGTAGAATTAATTCTCAATATGCTCCTAACGGAGTTTATGCATATGTTCATGAACAAGATTATGGGGATATTGGTCCATTCCTTCAATCTTCATCCATGTCTGATGGAGCGCCATCAAGTTATGCAGGTGTTACAGGTCAAAGTAAAAGACTGGAAGGCGTATGGTTTGATACAGCCCCTGAACTGGTAAGTACGAGACCGTATTTAGAGTATGGACTGGTGGACATCAGTGGCCCAGGCAATACATTCATTAATACTTGGGGAGAATTTAATGGGACCAGAGGGAAAGATAAAGCAGTTTCAGGAATTATTATGATAATTGATGACTTGAAACCTTGGAAAATTTGGTATAAGGCTCATAATCAAGGTGTAGGTTGGAATCAACCTTGGCATACAGATTGGGAATATGCTGGCGTCAAGAATAAAAGATTAGAAGCCTTTGCGTTTTATATTATGATATACTAATTCTTTAAAGAAATGCTTGTAAGCACAGGCTAAAAGCCTGTGCTTTTTCTATAATAAATAAGTGGGTAAGTAACCTAAGTGGAGAACTTTCAGTTTTAATATTAATATATTACTTTTTGAGATTTGAAAGGCTGAATTACAGAAAGTCAATATCCACATTCAATGGATAACGCATCAGATACTGCAACGCATCTTTAACAGTCAGATCTTCGAATAATACTTTGTATAACGTGTTGGTTATTGGTGCCCTTACTTTATAATAGTCAGCACATTTTTTCACAATCCGTACTGTGTTAATACCTTCGGCTATTTCGTCTGTGTGTGCAAGGATTTCATCCAACGTTTTGCCCTGTGCAAGTTGGTGACCAACCTGGAAGTTTCGGCTTAGTGAGCTATTGCATGTTGTTACTAAATCACCAATACCGGCAACA
>DATJHZ010000120.1:0-29635 GCA_035493595.1 Cyclobacteriaceae bacterium
TGATGGTAAATATACTTGTATGCATTACAAACAATCAGCATGTAACTATGAGGGAAGTGAGGGAGATGATTTATATGGAAATTGGTGCTATCAATGGCGAGATGGCTGTTACTTAGCAGATGGTAATGTTACTCACTGGATTCCATTACCTCAACCACCAAAGGATTAAGTATGCCAAAATTGACCATTTATTATACAGATGGATCTCAAACTGAATCAAATCTCGATAGGCCATCATGCGATAAGATATTAAATATAATATCAGATAAAGGGTTTGACCGTCCATTAGATTGGAATAATGGAGAAGCAAGGCTCATAGTAAATGGCAAACATATTATGAGAATAAGAATGGAGGACAAATGATTCTTTATCAACCTACCTTTACGATATATTATCCTGGCAAAAGCTATTCACGTAAGACTGAATACATGGATAAATGGACGGGTGAACTGTTTTATATATACACCGTAACGATTCAATATATATAGGTATTAAATATGGATGAGTTCACATCAAAGCAATGCGCTATTAATATGGCAATAAATGCCCAATTATTAGTAAATGCGCATATAGAATTTATTACTAAAGCTGCTGGTAAAACCGATCCTATTGAATTGAAACAAATAGCCATAGAAGTATTTAAATCTCATAATATACCCCATGACTTATTAAAGGATTAATATGTTGCTAGAAATTACTGGAAATCAATGGGTACAAATAGTTGGCTATATAGCAATGGCAATAGTAGTCGCACCTTCTCTAGCGATACTAATGTTAAGAATGCCATAAAGGTAAGTAATGAAATGGATAAATTTTAAAGATAAACAACCTAAGTATAAGCATATTATTTTAGTAAGTATGCATATGCCTGCATATGAAAAAAATCGTCCTAAATTCAAAATATTGGAACCGATAAACATATTAGGAAATAGTTGCTGGAAAGAACAAGGCAATGATTCTTTGTTCGATATAAAGACCAATGAATATTTTTTGGGTATGTGCGGTGCCTATACTATTAAATGGTTAAAATTAGATTGAGAAGGATTGATATGGAATGGACTGAATGCGATATTCATAAAGTAATGTGTGATATACATGGGCCATATGGGCATTACATGCACTGCAATGAAGAGTTTATATATGATGTTCATGTAGTTTGTGAATGCAAAAATAAGGATAGTAATGATAAAAAAGATGCTGACAGCACCCTGCTCTCTTAATATAGAACCATATTTAACTGAGTGGCATGCTGATCTTGAGAGTGGCATGGAGATATGGATACAGACAAGTGAAGATGAAAGCAATCCTAAGTGGGAGCGGTTGGGCAATATTCTAGAAAGAATATGGAGATCAACTGAAGAAATGGGTTTATTTGCATCAGAAAATTGGTTTGACTTAAAACAATTAGATATCGAATTAAAATCTGAAAAACAAAATAAGTCGAATTAATTACTCAACCAATTCTGCACCTTTTGCGGAGAATAATTTATGAATTTCGATGATGTTAAACCCCAAATTGTACGGGCATTAAAAAAAAACGCTTGGATTGAAGAACCATGGGAATTAATTGATGGATTTGTCATAAGAAAATTTGATCAAGAATGGACAATAGAACCCATGTTTGGAGGACCTAATATACCCACTATAATGGTATTGGGAGAAAGTGGGAGAATATATTACTTTGCACTCAAGGCAATTATACCCTTAGATTAATTAAGCCAATTCTGTACCTTAAACAAATTTTTATACGCCATATCTTGGCCCATAATAAACCGTCTTAAACAGAAATACGATACGCCTATCTCTTTTGCAAGTGCATTAATAGATAGGCCTTTTTGCTTGTAGCGTTCAATCACTTGCTCGCGTAATACTTTTTGTTCATCTCTCATTTTCTTTAAATCAATCATTCCATCATCCTTTTCATTATGTTGTTTTTGTGCATACTTTATATAAATTATTTTATTTGTCTACTTTTGTTGACATTATTTACTTAGTATATAAAGTTTATTTATAAGCATTTACTAACCCACGCATACTGAAAGGAATCGCTATGCGCTCTTTACTGTTGTCGTTATCTCTCTTATCGTTACCCTTGTTGGGCGGACTTCGCGCGCCTGAACGTTTAGGTACATTAGCCGTTGCTAATATGCCACATGGATTTGCAGTCATCAAGGATGGTAAAGTAAATACCATTGAACCAGACTGTGTCGATTCGATGCTGCGAAAAATGGATTTTAAGCAACGAAACGCCTACTTGTTGAATGGTGGATCGCTGGAAATAAATCAAGCCAATACGGGCGAATATACTATCAAAACAGTTGCTAACCTTAAAGGTGGTGGCCCAATTGCTGGTTGGATTGCTTGGGCAGTTGTTATGGCTCCTGGAGTTGTTATAATTTCTATTGTTAAGAAATTAGATAAAACAGGAACTGCTCCAACGGACAAAATGTTTGATTGCTTAAAAAGCATTGCAAATGTAGCTAAGTCTTTTGGTGATACTGCTCCAATACCGATAGCAAAATAATGAACTCATTGATACAAGCATTCTTAAATCAACTCATATTATTTATAATTACGGCAGTCATGCATGTATATTATTTTTATATGGGAAGAACAGAAAACATAAACCCATTAAACAATAAAGCTGATTTGCTGTTGTTTATTATAGTGTGGTTTATTCTGGGAACATATGTTACCTGGAAGTTCAACTTAGGCATATTTGCATAAGCATACTATTCCTTCTTAGCTCCTTACTAGGGTGTGATAGGCCCAGGGTTCACTGCTTACTAAAAACCCTGGGCATTTTCTTTTAGTGCATCAGCTTTTCTTCAAGCATCCTGATTCTATTAAGCAGATCAGTATTGATAGCTTGGAGTTCACCAATAAGCTGGCAATGTTTTTGAAATTCATTGAGTAGCATTGGAACCAGGTCATGGTATTTAACCGTTTCTGGCTCACCGTCTTTATATACAACAAGGTGTGGTGCAACTTCAGCCACTTCTTCAGCGATAAGACCAACAGATTTGTCTTCAGATGCATGAGCCTTGTAGTTGAATACTACTGGCCTTAAAGATCGAATAACATCGCTATATGAACCCATATCAACTATGTTGTCTTTCTTGGTACGAGAAGATGAAACGGTTCCAAGCTGACCAGCAGAGTCAATAAGAACCGCTATAGCGTTATTGTTTACCGTAGTGATACCACGAATACCATGGATGAATGTTTTATTGGTCTCACCAACACCCGAACCAGTAGTGTTACCTATGCGTGTCACATTTGACTCGCCAGTAACACCTGTGGTAGAAGGTCCTATCAATATGTTCGATGATTCATTAGATGTATAAGCTGAACCCGCGGCAAAACCAAGAGCTGTATTGTAGGATCCAGTTACTAATCCTGTTCCACTGCCTGCTGAAGTGAAATTATCCTTTCCTACTCCTGTATTTTGGACCCCAGAAGTCAAAAAATTCATTCCCACATCTCCAATAGAGATATTCCCCCCAACACCGTTATTTATACTCGCAAGTACACCTCCACCAATTCCTATGTTTCCTACTGTTGAAGTAGAAGAAATAGTAAAATTACCTGCCCCTTCTCCTAGGAAAATATTCGAACCATTAATAGCAGCTGATCCAGGGTAGTTATGCAATATAATCTTGTTGGTTGATGCATTAGAGCCAATCGCAAGCTGTATTAATCCTGATGATCCAGCAACGCCAGTTGTTCCTATAATCGTGTTGTTTGATTCTGAACCCGTTAATGAAGACCCAGCAAGGTGACCAATTAAGATTGACTCTGATCCGGATACCAAACTAGTAGCTGCACCTTGTCCAATAATAGTATTGTTACCAGCACCACCCGCTAATAAAGTAGCGCATCCTTCACCTATGATCGTATTATTACTTGATGACGTTAATGCAGGAGCGCTAAATGCCCCTAGAACCGTGCAATTGGTAGAAGTTAAGGTTAGGTTACCCGAATTATCACCGATAATAGTGTTTAGATCGGCATCAGTAACAAGCAAATTAACATTGTTAGTGCTTCCTTCAAATTCAACTGATGAACCACATCGCAAGCTTGCAGTCTGAGCTTTTATGTTTAATACACCAGCTATTGGGGTTGCGGTACCAGAATCAGTAGGAAATGATTGTGCGGCGACACCACCACCCACCAAAGATGCAGTTAAGGTAGATGTTCCTGGATTTCCAGTTATTGTTATTCCAACACCATCACCTACAACATTGATATTGCCCGCTGTAGGAGGGACTGCTCCTCCAGAATTGCCTGTTAATTCTAATACAGCACCCGAAGCGCCCGTTAACATAACCCAGGTAGCAACATTACCCACTAAGGATACCAGCATCCATACTGTTTCAGTTGCAATATTAAGCCATATCGTTCCTAGATAAACGTTTTTTGAGTCATTGGGTGTTGGATCACGGGGTTTGGTTAAGAAGTCAGGAGGTTGCACAGCGTTCACGCCGGCATAGCTTAATGGCTCAAGACCATTAAGGCGTTGATTAATGTTAGGATTTGCCATGTTACACTCCTTGCTTGGATTCTAATACTTCTATGCGTTTGATAGCTTTTTTAAGCTCTGAAAGCAAGAACCAAACAACCTCGTGGCTTTTAATTGCCATGTTTGCTGCATCATCTGATACCACGAGATCAGGCAGTATTTCCTTGAGGTCTTCAGCAATAACACCGTACGTAGTAATTCCTGGTTGTTTGATGTAATTAAACTTAACGGGCTCAGCTTTTAAGATTGCGGAACTATCAAATGATTGAATGTTTTCTTTTACCAAACGGGATGAAGAAACAACACCAAGTTGCCCAGAACCATCAACCAAAACGGGAACTGCCGCACCACCTGTTGTTACACCAGTAATACCATCAATAAAGCATGCTGTTTGAGACGTTGCATTGAGGAAATATCCAATACGAGTCACATTATTTTCGGTGGCTGTACCATAAGCACCACCAATTACGATATTTTGTGATTCACTGGTTGTATAGTTAGTACCCGATCCTGCCCCAACTCCGATATTTCTTACGCCCGTGGTTAATTGATAAAGAGCAGATTGTCCCAATGCACAGTTCTGATCGGCGCCAGATCCCGAAGTAGTATAACTTTGCAACGAACCCCAACCTAATGCCGTATTGAAATTCGCACTGGTCGCGGAAGCTCCCGAATTATAACCAATAAATGTATTGGCTAAAGGTGAAGTCGTTAAAGATGCTCCTGCCAGTACACCAAGAATAGTACATTGCGTGACGGAATTAGCTGCAAAACTATTATTCCCGCCCCCAATAGCAATATTGCTATTGGCATCAAATGAAGTTAATGTTTGGGTTGATCCGCTTCCTGTAAATGCCCATGTTGGTCCAACTTTAGTAGTTCCTTGTGCAGTAAAAGTAATAATGACTCCAGCTGCCGAACCAGAATCTCCATTAATTTGCAGAACGGGAGAAGAAGATGATGCTCCTAACTTACCATTAGAATCAACTGCGACAAGAGATCCTGAAACCGAATGACCAAATATGCCATCAATGTAGCATGCTGTTTGCGTAGAAGCACCGGCATTAGTAAATCCAATGGATATAGCATTACTGGTTCCTCCATCTAAATTTGATGAACCCCTACCAATAAATATATTGGCGTCTTGCGCACCTGTTATTCCCTGCCCGGAATTATATCCCACAAAGATATTGTTACTGGAAGTCGAGTTTAAGTTTGGTCCTGAAGAGTAGCCAATAAATGTATTATTCCCCCCTGAAACAATACTTGGACCGCTTCCAAAACCAATAAGCGTATTTTGATTTCCCGTCAGACCTGCTCCTGCTCCACTTCCTATAGCAATGGTACGAGATGAATTTCCCAAATTAAGATTACCGGCACCAGAACCAATAAGAATTACTGGCGTTGTTCCACCAGTGACATCAGGAAACGCTATACCTCTTGCTGATCCGAATGTTATAACGCCCTGATTGCCGCTCGTATTTGATGACGGGAGATTTACATTACCTGCAGAAAGAGTCACATCTCCGGTAGTACATATTAGGGCCGGAGAACCTATAATTGAAGATAAATCTCCAAGGGTTATTGCGTTGTTGATAGCGAATGTGACAGTATTAGTTCCTGGATTTCCCGCAGAGTTTAATCCATGGGAACCAGGTACCATGATGATACCACCCGCATCGGGGCCTACTTGTCCGCCTGTATTACCTTGTAAAAATTTTACGTTGCCCACACCGCCTCCTCCGCCAGATCCAGATCCTGATATTGATGACATAGCCTCTCCTTAATTTTCAAATCCATAAAAGATAGTTAAATACACAGAACCGCTTGTTGGCGCATCTATTGTTTTTACATAGGTTCGATCGCCTTCAGCTGCTGCAAACATACCGCCCGTCGCTGTTTTATTAGAGGTAATATCAATGATCATTGATCCTCCAGCAGCTAATGGAAAGTGATCATTAATGCCATCCCAGCTAAATTGTAATGCAGCATCAGTAAAATTCTGAATCATATACAAGCGAACAGGATGAGCATATGCCGAACCAATTCCCGCATATGAACTTGATATCGATCCAAATGCAATCGTTCGTTGTGGTTCAATTTTAAGTCGTATTGCTAAGTTAGACATACTACTCCTTACAGATTGGTGTTAGTCGGGCAATAAAATCCTGAAAGGTATACACTGCCCGTACCCGCTGAACCTTTAACGTATATTTTTGTTCCAGCAGCAAGTGATGCAGCAAAATTGTTAGGTAATGCATTCGTTTGAAAGTTCAATTGTCTTTCATTGCCGGCAATAATAAATTCATGATCATTGGTACCATCATAGCTGACCGTAATTCCTACTGATGCATTATTGGCTATGTGCAACATAATGCATGGATTGGGTAATCCCGTAGCTGCAGATAATAACTGGTATGATCCAGTGAATGTTGATGCTGCTATTGAGCTAAGAGGAATCGGAAGCACCTTATTTTGATATGCCATACCACTCTCCTTGTTTTTAATTGACTGGTTCCGCTTGCACAACTTCTTCAGATGCCTTTGCAGCTTCAGCTTCTACAGCTTTTGCTTTTAAATCTAAAAAGCCTTGCTTGAATAAATCAAGTGCTTGGTCAACTTCTTCAAAGTTGGAGTTAGCAGGAATAAATTGGAATGTTTTTTCGTTTACAACAACAGAAAATATGCTCATGAGGTTTTGATTCATAGATCCAATCCTTATTGGTTATAGGTTAAAATTGTCCCCGTAATGATATCAAATTTACGGGGACAACTAAATTGGAGTCTTAATCCATTACCCACATGGTAATATTAACGTCACCATTTAAGGCAGCGGCGCCAAGATTTTGGCAGGTTATAGAAACAGTTCCCGCTCCTGGTTGAACGCGAGTCATTGCCATTTGAGCGTCATTAGAACCAAGGTTGTTTACGGTAACAAGTAGCGATGAACCAGTGGTTATTAATGAGTTGGTTATTGTAAATACTTGGCTTCCCGCAGCGGCTGTTGTAAACCCAGTGAAGTTTGCATAACATTGGCGAGCATTAATAACTACGGTTGCCGTTGGAGATGCAGATGTTGCTTGCAAGAAGTCTACTGCAAAGAATCCGCCAGAGATTACATTCGTTCCGCCTGTACCTGATTTTAAGTTTAATGTATTAGAACTTGCATGATTACCAATATTAAATACACCTGTGGTCAAGCCAGAACCCATGGTTATTGATCCAGTTGTCACTGAATCGGCAAAGGTAACAACCCCCGCAAGTGAACTATCGATAGTTAATGCAGGTGAGGCAATATTAACGGCGCCACCAGCCGAAGAACCAATAGTGGTTACTGCTGTTCCTGTTGCGTTAATGTTTGCAGTTCCTAGTTGTGTTAATACACCAGTCAAATTAGTTGGGCCTGGATTTACCGTAAGTGATGTAAATACACCAGCGCCACCGCCTGGAGCTACCAATATCCATGTTGCAGCATTATTAGCAACTGAAACAAGAATGTACACCGCGCTTGTTACCGCATAGCACCATATCTGACCTATTTGATATCCGGTATCTGAGGTCAAGGGTGCACGGTTAGCTTTAATGGGTTTTGCTGCCAAAACGGGCAAAGCATCGGATAATCCATATCCTACTTGATTGATATATTGATGTGCCATGGTCTCTCCTAAAATAGTAAAAATGAGTTTATTTACCCTAGAAAAGCATATTCATAAAAAGTTACAAGCAAAAGTTGACAATCGTATGGCTATGTGGCAAACTATATTTATTAAGAAAGGTCTATATGATTAAAGAAAACGAAGTAAAGATGATAGTGGCTATCACCAAGCAAACACATAAAGAGATAAAGAAACGAGCAATTGATGAAGGGGTAAGTTTAAAGGAATGGGTACGAGAAGCGTTGGCTGAGCATATTAAGCGAAAAATAGAACTGGGATGGAAATGAATAAATGCAACAGATGTGGTAAGGAATAGTTATGCAGAAAAATGCATTTTGTTTTACTTGTAAAGAAAGCGATCAATGTACCACACAACATGATGTATTATTAATTATGACTTTATTAATTTGCCCATTGATCGCTCTAATAGTATTATGCATGAAACCTAAATAAAATCTTTTATACCTAAGCCTGCAAGACCTGCCAGCCCGCCACCTATACCACCTAATACAGCTCCAGTAGGTCCTGCATATCTACCGCCAGCTACAGCACCTGCTCCAGCACCTAAAGCTGCTTTAGGAAACCTACCTACAAGCTTTCCAGCTCCAGAAAGAAGAGATGTTGCTAAAGCGCTTTCACCTTTAGGTACAGGCTTTTGTAAATCTTTTTTAAATTGTTTATAAACAGATTCACGCTTTTTATCCACAAGATCATCCACTTTTTCTGCAAAATCAAAAGGGATCTCTCCTCCATTGGCTTTGATAATTTCTTTTGCAGAATCAGATTCAAGAACTTCCAATTGCGCTATTCTTTTTAAATTAGCGTTAATTCTTTTTCTACCTTCGGGACTATTTGATAATGATGGTACCGTCTTTAGGAACTGTTCAACATCAGTATCCGTCAATCTTGCTCCAAATACTGCTTTGGCACCACGAATAAAGTTAGCAGCAATTTTGTTATATTCTTCAGCAGGAGCACCAACCAGAGCCGGAATATCAAGACCAGAATTTTTCAAAAATTCAACATATCCAGCTCCAGGCAAACCTTCTTTTTCAAGTTCCTCAAAGCGATCCAAACTTTCTAATGTTTCTTTGGCTGCCTTAGTTCTTTCTCGCAGTTTTTCCCTAAATTCTTTTGATTCCGCACGAGCTTCTAATCTATCTTTTCGTGCTAACTTTTGTTGGTCTAAACCTAATTTAGCTAATTCAGTCGCCTGCTTAGCATTCAACCCTTTAAGTGAAGGAGCTTTAGCTTGTGCTGGCTGCTTAACTACAGGTTCAGGTCTATTCAAATATGATTGATACTTTTGCAATTCTTCAGGAGAATGAGCAGCTTTTGCTTTAGGAGATTCCAAATATTTTTTGAGTTGCAACTTTTGCTTAGCATTAAGGTTAATGCCTGGTTCTGGTTGCACTTGTTGTTCTTGTGCCATATTTGGCTGTTGATTTCCTAAAAGTGAACCTAAAGCTTGTGCATATGCTTGTTCACCCGGTTCGGCAAGCTTTTGCTTAACAACTTGTTGTAATGATTGTGGATCAAGATGGGCCAATTGAGCAGCTTGCTGTGCATTGTAACCCAACGCTTGTAAGCCAGTCATAGTTTGTTGGCGTTGTTTTTGTTCTTGGATTGCATTCAATTTATGAGATACAAGATTTTGCAACCCGGTGCTTAAAGCTGAACCTATTGATTCACTGACTGCGTTTTTTGATGGATCGGTTAATACTTGAAATGCCATTATCTGCTCCTTAAAACGGCTAATATGCGCTGTAAATCATTGCCCGATACATTGATGCCACCAGCTTTATTGCCCAATGCCTGTGACCCAAAATAATTGCTTGCAGCACCTACACCAGAGCTGAGTAATTGTGGACCGATACCTGGATCGCCTGACTCATAATAATTTTCAAACTGAGGTTCTAACCCAAGCTGCAATAATTGTAACGCATTTTGTTGGTTCTGGGTTCCGTATTGTTGCCTTAAAGCAGCAAGCTCTGAAGCCAATCCTGCGCCGGCCGACCCTAAAGATCCTGCGAAATCGCTTGAACCGCGTGTATCCGATCCACCCATTGCAGTAAACCGTTCAGCTATACCAGGAACAATGTTACTTTGAAATTGTTGTTTTGCGTAATTCTCAACATCACCAAATCCGGCCAAGGGGTTCTGCAATCCTTGTTGTCCTTGTTGTAAGAGCAAGTTGAGAACACTCTGTTGTTGTGGGCTAAATTTATTGGGTGTTTGTTTAAAGCCACCCTTTCTACCCGTAAATCCGCCACCAAATAATCCTGCAAGGCCACCGATGCCAGCACCAACTGCAGTACCTATACCAGGGACAATAGATCCTAACGTTGCACCACTTGCAGCGCCACCAAGAGCGCCCGTCGCTGCTCCACCAAAATTAAATGCCATACTATTCTCCTTACGTTTGAATGAATTCCACTACAACATAGGTAATGGTGAAATTGATTCTATTTGAACCTGTAGTTATATTGACATTTGTTGCATCAAGATTCAACTCGATATTGTTAGCCAAAGTTGGCGATGCGTAGGGGAGCGGAATATAATTTTTGCCGGTCACATCGCTGGCACATCCATAGATTCGCGTAAAGGTTGTTGTTGATGTGCAGGTAATGCCATGAGCCACTGATTTCGTTGCTGTATTGGGTAACGCGCCAAAATTGATAACCTTGCGAATTACTTGTCTATCTTGAGGGTATTGAGCTGTCCCAGAACTTAATGCAGGGTTGCTGAAAAATACTTGGCCATTTACAAACTCTGAAAGCTGGTATTGTCCAGTATCCTTAATATTCAATACCAACACGATATTGTTAATCTGCTGGTACATACGCACCAACAATTCTTTAAATTCAGGACTTTTAACATCAAGTTCTTGTATTTGTGCTACATCCCATACTTGGGTTGTTTGAAGAAACGCACCATATTGATCTGCATCTTGTATTGCCATTATTGCAACCTTACTGATGTTGGTTGGGTATAGAGAGTTATTCCGTGCATTTCGAAGTCGCTTAAACTAATTAAAGGATTGATCATTTGATCCAAACTGAATGACATAGCAATTTGTATAAATTCACCTTGTGACTGGAAGTAAATTGGGTGATGTAAAATATCCTGGTATTGCTCAAACGGGTAATACGTTGGTGAATAAGGTGATGTTTCCAGTACATTATTGCCCATTATAGCGCCAGTTGCGGTTCCACCAGCAATCATTCCTACACGGCTTGCATTAGGGTAATAGTCTACCGTAATAGCTCCCGTCGCAGTTCGCTCAACAGCAAAATCTATTTTAGAAAGATAGAATCCACGATCTTGGTTTACATACGGATTCCATTGCTTACTTTTAATTTGAACGTTAGATACACGAGCTGCCGTTCCATTGCCCTTATATGTCCCTGAAAGCAATGGCGGCAGCGTTCTATTATTAGTATCAATAATAATAGAATTAGCATTCACCACATCATATACGCTAAATATGCCGCCGTTGAGTGCAGCCATTGTTGTTGCATCAGCTACAACATTTTCAATCAATATAAAATCATTATCATAATCAAATTCAATAGGCTGACTTGTAAGATTGTGGTTGATAATTGTCAGCGTAATAAATCCATTTCCGGTAAAAGCCATGTTAGTTATTGATAATGCTGGAGCGTTACGTGATCTTTCTGGATTTAATATATTGATAAATCCTTCGGGCGTGCCAAACAAAATTTGTCTCTGCTGCGCTTGAATCACATTACTATTCCATGAATAACCAGCTTGAGACCATGTGGTAGGCACTGAATTAGCCCAGGTTGTATCGCTCGCTTGTTCAAAGTACCCAAACGTGGTTATGCAATCGTCATTCAACGCCCATGATCCTGATTTGTAATTATATACTAATATTTGGTTGGGGAATTTTTGGAACGGTTGCTTTAAGTCATCAACGTATGTCCAATAGACCAATTCCGTATAATAATCACGAATACCCGCAGTACGTTGGTTTGCATTATTATCAGTTTCAAACTCAAACACATAGTCAGGTATCTTATCATCAATACGAACCACGTTGGCCCCGTTACACGCATGAATACCGCTTTGGCCTATACCCAATACATCTTTATCAAACGGTACTATAGAGAACGTGCTCATTGCACCCAATTCGGTATTAATTTTTTGCCACACAAATGGAAGCACTTGGTTGTTGGTATATACTAATTCCCAGGTTGATCGTTCAAAATACACAATTAATCGGTCTTTAATAAACTCAGCAGATATAATTTGCTCGTCAGTAGCCGCATCAACAAATCCACCACCCGCTGCAACATTACCCGATCCATCTGTTTGATTTTTTTCATACCATGCGTTAGCAGCAAACGGTGATCCATAAAAGCAATAACGCGCTCTATTGGTAAAAGCTGTATTGACTCCAGCGCCTCCGGAATTATCGTTCTCCACTGTATTAAGTAAAACAAGCCTATTCTTAAAGGCAACTATAATACGTGCTGTTTTAACGTATGGACCTGTATGGATTGCCCCACCACCAGGCCTGAAATAAAATGCATTGTTGCCGGTAGCAGCCGTCCATGTTGTGCCATCAAATGACCATATTGGATCATCAGTTGCTCCCGGTGTCGGTACAGTGGCATTAAAATTTGTTACAAACATGACAACGGTTCCAGGAACACCTTCCCAGTTGGTTGACCAAAAATAATTTAAGTCAGAGCCATTCCATTGCGCAGTTCCTGATCTTCCCCATGAACCGCCTGAAAATAAATAAGCAAACTGCGTATCAAATGCATAGGTTGGATGATTGTTAACCGCTCCTGATTCGTATTGGGTTATGCCCATAACGGGCAATGCCGGATACCAATATACATTAGACCCAGAACCACCGGTAAACGTAATGGTGTTAGGCGTTGCTACGCTATCAATAACCGCTGTTACTGTATTGCTTGTCGATAGTGTTGCCACTCCAGCGCCTAACTGGTACACCATAAACACATCATTATCTAAAGAAAACATCTGCCCTATAGCCAGTTGAGGCGTGTGGGCCGTCGTGTTTGCGGGTAAACTGATTGCGGCGTTGGTGTTAGCTCCGAGGCTATACCTTAAACGGGTTTGAAGCTGTGTTGTGCCCATCCATTCAGAACCAAATCGTTTTCTAATACGCCCTCTAAATACATAGGCATTTTGTAAGTATTCAAAAGCATCCTCAGGAATCAACCAAGGACGCATGTTCGTTTGCAGGCCCGATTCGAATGGCGCTATAAGAAAACGATCTTGTGGCATGGTAACTCCTTATAGTCCAATAACAAACCAACAAAAATCAGCTGTACCACCAATTGCGGCATTTGTTCGAGCGACAAACTGGGTATTTGAAAATGTCTGCACATAGATGAAACTTGTTGCCGTAGTACCACTGCTTATACGTGTCACGAGCGGTGATCCTGTTTGTGTTGCAAATCCGGGAAAATTAGTCAGCTCAGTGGCATAGACAACGGTGAATAATCCTGGTGCTGCACAAGTTGCCCTGCCCCATGCCATTTTCAATCCTGATGGAAGATATGTCCAGCCATTAGCTGCATTGGTTCCACCTTGTAGACACGCAGTAATAGGGATCTGTGATACCACAGGACCTGTTACTGTTTTATTTACATAGAGTTCGTTAAAACCGGTAGCTGCTAAATTGGCAGAATATAAAGCCACATTTCCTGCGGCAAAATTAGAAGCAGCTGGGGGCATTGCTCCTTGTGGTGGCAAATATACCCAGTTAAATCCCGCTGTATTGTTAATTGAAGCACTGGAATTATTTGAGTTGCCCGCTATTGCACCAAGAATAGTGAAATTATTAAGTATATTGCCTTGGGATATCGATAATTGATCAGTTGATTGCGGAATCAAAGGTAAAAACGCCATCAGCTCTCCTTAAGTGTTATTGCCCCAACCAGTCCAACCACCTGTAGTGATAGCCGTCTGCTCGGTATAGATTGTTGCAGTTCGCTCGTTGGTGTACTGAACTATTGTTCTGCGATTACATAGATTCATTTGGTTTCTAAATTCAGGAAGTATCATCTGTACAGAATCCATATCCATACGATCTTGGAATATTTTCAAGCTTGCGCCATATGCTATGAATTGCCAGTATTCATTCAATGCAGGCAACGAATTACTCGCCAAAAGCTGGGTCGGTACTTGATATACTTCCATATTGATACGGTACGGCTGATCCGGTATTGGCCGTATCACAAACTTATTGGCGTAATACATAACTGCTTGAGGCAATGCCAAAACTTGAGGTACCGTTTGAGAATTGATAGGAATATTAGCCCCGGGCGCTGCGGCGAATGTAATGGTGTAAGCACCCGTGGCGTAATTTATTGTGTTAACTCCTGCAAGTGGAATGTCGGGAGGATTAACTAAGGCTGCTTGATAAGCTGCTGAGTTAGGATCATACAGATTACCTATAACAGACTTATTACCAGTTCCTGGATCAATGACGGGCACGTCAGCCAGCGCTAACCCTTCTAAATTTGAATCGGCAGAACTAAAAAGTACTTGTCCTTGCAACAATGCAATTCGTTGCTGAAATGAATTAGGAACAATTGCTTGCTGAGTGTTGATAACTCCAGAAAATGTAGATGTTACCCCATCACCGGTACTGGCAGTTGCTTGGATAAAGTTAATTTTAGGATATATATTGAAAAACTGCTCAGGTGACTGTGTATATAAAGCCTGATAACCCGCAATATACACGGGTGGATGTATGCTTATGTAATTGTTCTGAAAGTTGTACAACGGATTGTTTTGTGCCAATGGATTGGTACCAAATGATGCCATATCGGTAGGATATTCATCTTGATAGGGATTAGTAAAAAACGTAAACGTTGTACGCAGATTAAATGTTCGTAAATGTTCCGGAAAATCATATACCACAAATGTATTAATATACGTATCAAGATCTGAGGTCGTTAATTGTGCTTCTGATGGTGAACGGGTGAGTCTTCTAACCTTAGTTCTGATCGCCGATAATGATGAATCTGGCTGTGCAATAAATGCCATGAATTCTCCTTAATTTTTTTGTCTCAGCTTACCATATCAAAGCTGATTCACAACAGCAGCTTTTAGGGTGTCATTTTGCTCACCAAGAGGTACACATTGTGCACAAATATTCACAAATGGCCCTAAACCGCTGGGCACAGAAAATGACGCGTACATTGTGGTATCAATCGGCACCGTAAATGTTGTTGCACCAGTGACTAAAATAGGAGCTGTTTGCTGATCAATTTGCTGCATGCCGCATGCTGGTGGTATATCAAAACGTACAATGGTTCCATCAACATAATTGTGATCAAATGTTGTAGTCACCGTAGCGGCAGTGCTATTTGTAATCGAGGAGATAAGTCGCATGGCAGGGCCATATACAGGCATGCGGTATGCGTAGCAATTATAATCAGCCATAACAGCTCCTTAAACGAGGGTTATTTAAGTATAGTAACCGTTTCAATATTTGACGGTTTTAGCTCATTCAGTTCGTCAATATCCATAAAATCAAGTGGATCAAACGAGCAACGGCGCTTTTTCTTAGTGAGCATTGCGATGTTATTCATATTATCATCTTTTTTATAGGCATATTCTGGATACCAACAGTTGTTTGATAAATGATGCGCTACCCCTCTAGGAATAGTATATATTTCGCCATCATTCAAGGAGTATGTTTCAATTTCATCTTCGCGGTATTTGCGGAAAGAAAATGACATGTTTCCGCCTGGTACTTCATAAAATCTGAATATACCGCGTACCATCTCTCTATCTCTGTCTCGTTGATATTTCAGGTCTTTCCCTTTTTTAGGGAGATTACTCTTAGTGTCTTTTTTGATTTCTTCGGCCATTGTTTTCCTTTTGAAGTGTCGACAAGTTGTCGACAGTTTGTAGACAACTGAAAAAGAGGGGGAAATGCTCCCCCTCTAGCAAGTTAACGTAATTGATTATAGACCGCCGTAAGATGACTTACCGACTTTCCAGTACACCACGTCAGCAGCTACAGAACCAGCAGGCCCTGTAATCGCCGCACCAGATATTGCACCATTAGCACCAGTTCCTAAGATCATTCCTAAGAATCCTGTGTTGGTTGTTGCGTCAGCAAGCAATCCTGATTGGGTGCCATATATTTGTTGGCCACCAACGGTTGGAACTTGTGAAGCAGCAGTTACCAGCGATAACGCAGTATCTTCACCAACGGGAACAAATTGAGGGAATGAGCTTGGTTGTTGTGCAATGGTTGGCCAAGTAAATGCAGTAAATGCAGTAGTATTGATATCAATCGTGAAATTGTAATCGTCTACTACAGATACAACATTCGCCATCAGGTAGTTGTTATCAGGGGTTGGATTCAATTGAATCATTCCTGAAACAGCGGGTATTGCAAATCGAATAGATTGTCCTGGGGTCAATCCATGCGCTACTGAAGTAGATACTTGAGCATTAGCTGCTTGAGTAATATTTACTACAAAGCGATGTCTTGGATAGAACAATGAATCAGCATTTACAATGCGGTAGAATCCAGCACCACCAATAGCACCAGGAGCTGTTGCCAATGGATTTGATGCGGTCAATAAGGTGAATGAAGTATTAGCTACTACAGCACCTACAACCATATCAACACCATTAACATCAGTTTGAGCTGTGTTGCTCATACGCACAACAGAACCTACTGCAAGACCAGCGGTTGAACCGGTGGATACAACAGGGCGTGTTGCGTTGGTAGAAGCAGTGGTTGCTACTGGATTACCAAGCAATGGTAATGCACCAACTGATTGACCTGATGGATCGTACAAGGTGAATCCACCAGAAGTAATTAAGTCACCGGTTACTACAGCACCGCCGTTTGCATAGTATTTAACTAATGCAGAGCCAGCTGGCATGCCGCGTTGCCAGAAATACTCAAAACCAAAAGCGCTTGCGCCACCCACGGTTCCTTGTCTGGTGTAGTTACGTACTTCAATCCAATCAACATTAGAAGGAATAACAAGTGTTCGGTTCACAATAGTAGCAGGTACTATAAATGAACCTTGTGAAAGAATAGTTCCGTCCATAGCTTCTCCTTTATGCTAATGTTGCGCGTAAGTTGATTACCCACAAGTCATTAGTGATTCGTGGAACTTCAGCAAATTTATAGCCGACAGAAGCGTTAAGCGCTAATGGGCCATCATATATTGGTGGTCGATAGATAAAGCTTGCGGAATATCCATCTTGTTCAATACATGCATATGCTTCCATACCCACGCAGAAGATATTGTATACATTAGCTCCGTTGCTTGAAGCATTAGGAGTTACTGATCCAATAGAGCTGATAAGGAAACGAAGGTTACCAATAGCACCCCATTCTGAACGCAATGCATTCATAGGAGCTGGATATTGGTTCTTTTGAATAAAACCAGCAACCGCATCCAAGTTACCCGTTAATTGGGTTGAGCATAATGCAAAGTATGCATCACGAACTGGAGCTGTACCGAACTTATCTTCACCTTCGATGTTGTCCATGATTGTGTATGCATTGTTATTTAACAATGTACGCACAACAGCATCAACATCTGAACGTGTGATTTCTGTTGGGTTATCCTTTTCTGTTACTTCAGCTTTCGCTTACTGACCTCTTCAGGCGGGGACTTTCTCTACTTATCCCTCATTGTGTTTCCACAATGTTCAGAGCACCGCATCCTTCGTGCATTTACATCCGTATCGTTGCAATTCCCACCAACCATCTTGATTTTGATGATAGGAGTGATAACAGCGCGGAGGTTTTACAGGAAGGTCTTCTCGCTTGCTACGTTCAGGCTGTTTGAGTTTTCTGTTTTCTTCTTCAAGTTTTTTTATCTCTTCTCGATGTCTTTCTCGCGATCTTCTCTCAGAAGATTCTGCCAATTGCCTTGCGTTATTATCAAGAATCGATTTTACTATCCAAAAACCACTTACACTCATTCTTGCCCCTTGTTGCCGGTTAGCTATATGCCACTACGGTTTCCAAGTCTATCAGAGAAGATTTAAAAACGGCAATAATTCTACCGTTCACACCGCCAACGCAGTTAATGAAACCAGCAGTTGCTGCTAACATATCACGGGTTAGTTGGTCTTCTGTTTGACGAAGTGAAACACCCAAACGTGCCGCACATTCGTTTAATACCAATCTGTTACTTAAATGACCTAATTTCTTTTCTCATAAGCGCTTTGCAATTTTCTGGTTTACACATAAAGTGGGCTCCTGCGTTACAGTAACTTCCTCTAATATCCCAGCATTCGTACCAGGGCTTACCAAATTCTTGCTCCATCTGCTCATTAGTTATGAACTTAGGCGGGGACTTTCTCAACTTATCCCTCATGATGATTTCCACCATGTTCAGAGCACCGCATCTCTGTACTACAATTTTTAAACGCATGTTCAAATTGTTTATCACTAATATCGATGAGTACAGAGTCTTCTCGCTTGCTACGTTCAGGCTGATTGAAAGATTTTTTAACCGAATCTAGTTTAGAGTCAAGTTTGTAATAACAAGCTTCACAATATTCCCCAAATGCAGGATAATACATTGGATTTTTTATTTTGCTTTGACATTTATCGCATTCGTAAAAAAATTCTTTCATTCTTGCCCCTTGTCACGATCGTCTTTACGCTACCGCTTCCAAGTCTATCAGAGAAGATTTAAAGACCCCATATTTTTGTTTAGGGTCTTGGTTTTGTAAGGTAACTTGCTCGTTCAATTGAACATAAGTCCCGTAAAACGAAATCTGGGCGTCAATGTCTACAGCGGTTAGATTTTGCGCTGGAGGTGTGATACCAGAGTTTCCTAGTGGAACCATTGCGGTATTGAGAGGATTATATCTACGCATACGAAGTGTATTACCACCGTTGCGAGGCATATTCTTCTTCATCGCAGGGATTTTGTGAATCATGTTAGGTACAGGCACTGAGAGCAGCTTGTAACTAAAGGATTGCTGCACTGGCGATGGCAGAATACTTGTAGTAGTTATAGCCATTGTTGGCTCCTAAACTAAAAGAAATGTTGTGATTTAATGAAGCTGACGAAGCTACATTGCGTCCTCGGAAGGCCAATCCCGATTTGGGCCCGATAGGATAAGGGTGCAGTGAACGGAGGTCTGCATTTGCGTTCGGGGCTATAGTATCTTATTTTCTTAAAATATCCAACATCATCGTATCAAAGGTTGCTGCATCATCACTACCCTGATCTCCTCGCAACCATATAATCGCAATGGTCACCAGCGCAGCTATCGTTGCTATCCTGATTTTCATTTCGTCATTTTCTTTCTGGATTTCTAGTTCAACGCGTGCTTTTTCCTGTTCTTTGGATATGCCATGCAAAGAAGGACATAATAAAAGGGCTGAAAGAAGATATGCCTTCATGTTATTTCTCCAGTAAAAGCATGATAAATTTATCAAAACTGAGGCCAAGTTGGGAGCTACCCATATATATAGCATACAGGGTGACTAATGATGCGATGACGGCGAGCTTTACTTTGGTGGCGTTGGATTGTTTAAGTTGTTCAAGGGTGGGCTTTTTGTCATTCATAGTACCTCCTTGCATAAGTGATATATAAAAAGCATGCCATTCATTCCTGAAAAAACAAGCATAAAAAACCCAAGAGAGAAAATTGTCAAACTCTCTTGGGCGTAACGTACATAATGCTTAAAGGAGTCAAAAGCAATTATGTAAAAGCAGTTTATAAATCTTGCATCTCAAAATGGTTAGCATCCCCACGTTTAAACTTTCTGCCATTACGGTTTAAAGGATGCAAGGTCTCCCAATATATCCCAAATTGTTCGTATTCTTTGGGATCGGTAATGTACAATCCATCAGCAGTCAGCAAATTAAGATCAACAGCCAATCGTTTACAATGTAAACTATCAGCAATGCCTATGCCTTTTTTTGCATCAAGTTGCGCCTGTTCGGCAGTTCTAAATGCTTCACCAAAAGTAACCAGATAATTTTTACTGTGAATGTACTGCAATAACGTAGCTACGTTTTGTGCAAAAAGCGCTTGTTTTTGAGCGAGTGTCATTATCTATTCCTATACTGATTCATCTCACGTAACATTTGTGCTTTCAACTCATCGGTTAATGGTCCCTTAGCAAATGCATTAACTTTACTCATAGGAGATTCTGATTGTTGAGGATTTAATACTGCTGAAGGCTTAGGCTTAGATACATTTTTGTGAATGATTGCTTTTTCCTCTTCAAATGATTCAGTATCCCCGTTAATGCCAAGCTTCTTAATCATGGTATAAGCAGATACTGCCTTCGAATATAAATCAGAAGAAGAGTTAATCGTGCTCGCAATCTCAGGGTATGCAAGGCGTAATGACTCTAAATTGTCACGAGACACTACCGAATCAAAATCTGGATACTGAGTCTTTAAGCGTAATTCTGTTGCTTGTAGCGAAGATTGCTGTTGGTATTGGTGCAGTTGTTGTTCAAGCTTTTTAATATGCTTGCTTACTTTGGATAAATGTTTTCCTTCAACCAGCGCATCTGCATCAACTGATATCTCTTCTTCCTCTTCTTCTTGCGGCTGTTGCTGAGCCTTAAGTTCCTGTGCGGCTTGTAATGCTGCTTCAAGTTCAGCGGCTCTTTTTTCAGCGGCTAATGCCTTTTCTCTGAGCTTTTTCCATGATTCTTGCGGAGCTGATGGTTTTTTTTCAGAGGCATTTTGTATTGGTTCTGGTTGTTTTTCAGGGGTTGATTCTTCAGGTTGCTGCGCATCAAGTGTTTCAAGCACAGATTGATCTTGATCTGGTTGCGCTTCCTGTTGTGGTTCAGGTTGATCCAAAGCGTCTGCTGCAGCATTAAGTTGATTCTTAAGTTCTGGTTGTGCAACAACATTGCCATCTTTGTCGTATTTAATTTCAAATGCCATTAGTTCTCCAATTCAGGTGAAGTTAAATCTTTTTCGCCATTTAATTCTTTAGCCAATTTAAATAACGTGCCATCTTGAAATGCCACTACATATTTAAGTAACCCGCGTTCTTCGTCCGCCACATATTGATGATTTTTAATAAGATAGATGCACGCATCACGCGATGGAATGACCCACATAAAAATAGGTGCATTGTCCTTACGCTTAAATTTGTATACAGTCTGATCATAATCGGGAGTGGGGCAAGATAAACGCCCATAAAAGAAATTACGAAAGACATTGGGCATAAGTTTCTCGTTCTTGGTAATCACCACTATATAGAAGTCACCAACAAAATCCTTCTTACACCGTTCTACACATTCCCATATATTGGCTTCGTAGTCAGTCAGATTCTCTCGCATCTGTTCGATAGGGGATTTCGTATCGGGTGTTTTTATTATAAGATCGGATGATACTTTACCAACTGTCTCTCGTGTCATGCTGCTCCTTTAGTTCCAATTACCGCCCCATAATACGAAAAAACCGAACCACAAGCAAGTCATGGTTCGGCCCGAAAGATAAGTAATGCCCTTTTTATTTCTTTTTGCGCTTGCCGGCTTTTAATCCTTTGCGACGCGCTTCAGATATGCCAATAGCAATTGCTTGTTTGGGTGATTCTACCACAGGACCCTTTTTAGATCCAGAATGTAATTCACCCTTATCAAATTCTTTCATCACTTTGTGAATTTTTTTCTCAGCTTTTTTGCTGTATTTATTCTTTTTGTGATGATCTTTTTTCTTAGGCTCGTGCTTCTTATGTTCTTCTTTATGTTCTTTTTTTTCGTGATCCTTTTTGCGCTTCATATTGGCAAGCGGAAGACCACGTATTTTTTTATGCTTCATAGCGTTCCTTAGCGCACCCGCGCTGTTTCCTCAAATACTAAACGATTCTCGACCTGCTTATCCTTTTTCCAGTTCTGCCTTTGTAAATTCATCGGCATCCCTAAAACAGCATAAGCAATCTTTTTGGCTTTACCCTTTGGGCGTGGCATTGCTGGCATGATTAATCCCATTCCGGCATAAAATAGCCGCCATCTTTAGGAAATTCATGATGTTGTGCACGACGCGGAAGATTAGCCATTGCAGAATGATCTTCACGAATCATATTAAAATCACGACGTTCTTGATTCCGACGAGGATCTTGATTGTCTGATTTAATTTTACCCGCGCGCTCAAAATGCATCTTGATAACTTGTTCTTCCATGATCACCCTTAGTATTTGTGGGGTTTCAAGTGTTGCATTCTCTTAGAATCATCAGCTTCCATCTGACGGTTAACGCCACGAATGGTATCATCAAGATTTTCTGGCATATATGATCCGCCGTCTGGCCATGGTTTGATCATAACTTCTTGAGGCATGTTAGCAATGGCTGATGGATTTTCACGAATCATGCCAGCGTCTTGCATCTCTTGTGTTCTGCGGCCACTCATTCCTTCATAGTGGCCTTCTCTGTGGTGATGTCTTTTAGCCATGTCTGGCTCCTTCTCTGTACTGCGAACCGCATGTGCGTCGCAAGGTTGGTAATAATCCCTCTACATCAAGGGTAATCTTTATAAATGCTTTAATATTTCGTTAATGCCCAACTTGGCGGTATCAGTTAATTCCGTTTGATCCAAATCAAACGATAATACCATCTGCCACTTGTTGCCGCCTTGGTTAACAAAACTGACTTCATGCTCAACATCTTCAAGAGCATCGTAAAGTTTACTGTGCGCTAACTCGGATACTAAGTCTTTTATGTTCATTTGATTCCTTGTGATTGTAGGCCAGGTTGCTGCGCGGCTTGAGACGCCAATGCAGTTTCCGCTCCTTTCGTTGCATTCGTTTCTTTTTCAGTAACCGATTGACTGTCTTGCATTTTAAGCATTTGCGATAAGGCGATATATTTTTCAAGGTGAGTGATGTCAAGCTCTTCAATTTCCTTAATAGCTCTAACCTTATCAAGGAGTCCAGCATCCTCATCTCGTATAGCCTGAGCGCGACGCTCAACCGCCAATGCTTGATTTTCTTCAACACGAGATATCCTTTCAAGGCC
This sequence comes from Cyclobacteriaceae bacterium, assembly GCA_035493595.1. GTDB lineage: Bacteria > Bacteroidota > Bacteroidia > Cytophagales > Cyclobacteriaceae > DATCRE01. The sequence goes on from DATJHZ010000120.1 coordinate 23,174, forward strand.
AAGACCTTGATCAGCTGCTGCACGTGCGCGAGCCAACTCAGCTTGTGCGTTTTGCAGATCCATTTGCTGTTGCAATTGTTGTTGCTGTACTTGTTGCGCTTGTTGTTGTTGTGCTGCTATAGCTTCTACCAATTCTTTCTTATTCTGCATCGTAGACGCATTAAGCAATACATCATCAGGAACAGGGATACCAGCTTCTCTGAGCTGCAATAACTGTGCAAATTGCATGTTTTTCTGAGTTGCGGTGTTAAGACCTTCAACGACAACTGAGTGGTATTTACCAAATGCTTTGTTATAGAACTGTTGGGTAGGCTCTTCACCTTCTAATATCTTCTTTACTTTACCAGGCGTATAGTTTGCTTGTATCAAGTCGATGATAATATCACCCAATTGCTTTTGCGCATAGTCCAAGTTATCAAAAAGAATCTGAAGCGTAGTCAGACCAGCACCCTGGCGTAGCATTGATAATATGCCTGCTTTGTCATCAGTCGCACTACCAAGCAGCTCTTCATTTACGCCAGATATTTGGGATATTTCTTCACCAAGCATGCGTGATAATTCAATCATGCCTGCGGGTATTCCAGGAGCCATGATTTGCTCAACATCGGTCATTTGCGCATCATCTTTCAATGCCAATCCACGACCTTGACCAGACAAGAATACGTCTTTGGGATTGACCAAAGCGTTTTCCTTGTACTTCCATCCAGAGTTGATTTGAGACTCAAGTATATCCAACTCAATAATTTTCCTGCGATTGTATAAATACTGCGAGTCACGAAGTCCGCGCACAACCCCTTGTATGCGATAGGGGTAGTAGGGCATTTGGGGATTATAGTACCCAATAACGGGCACAAAGGGCATGCGATCAATGCCTGATGGCTGGGGACCATCGTACATAACTTTTCCCTGCACAACGAGTGCAACTTTTGTAGTGGGTACTTCTGCCTCGATCATTGTCACTGAAGGGTATTTCTTTAAGAATAACTTCAAGCGATCTGGATCTTGCCCCTTCCATTCTTGTGTCTCACCTGTTTGCGCATCAACCAGCAGTTGTTGCATGCGATAATCTTTATAATAGAACTCATCATAGGTAAGTAAGTTAGTGTAACTCACGTTGTAATTTTCTGGCATAAACTGGAACTTTGAATCCCGTCCGGCCTGTGACTCATTACCTTGAAGTCCCAATATTTCATCAGCATAATCAGGCAACAGCGATATTACTTCGCGCTTGGTTAAGAACGTGCGCTTCCATATCGAGTTACAATCTGAAAAATCCATCTTGCGGAAAAATGGGTCCACCAAAAACGAGTTGTACGAACAATTATCGACTTTAATATCACCTGAGACCGGATCTTTGCGGTAATCCATGTATACCTGCAAAAAGTTCATGCCGGTTACCAACGCACCATCAAAGGAATCAGAGAGTGTATGCAATATACCTTCAGTACGCTGCAGGTAATTAAATATTTTGGTTATTTGATCGGCCGTTTGATCATCTGCATTGGACACACCTTCGCATACAAGCGATTTGCGGTTATTGCGTTGATGACCGCCAATCATATTCTTAGTTCTGCGTATACGGTTAAAATTAAACTGTGTCCGACGATTAACCGGAAGGTTGCCCCATACATCGTTCCATAACGTTTGATCGCCTGCTTCAAATCGCGTATCTAAATCGGCTTCCGACCAAAACGATTGATTAAGGGTAATTGCTTCAGCATAAAATGCCTCCATGCGCGATAATATGGCGCGATCTTTTTCGGTATAGTAGGCAGGTGATAGTTGCGGGAAAATCATGCGTACAGTCTCCTTAATTAAGTTATGTGCTACAAGGAATAAGGGGGGGTAAGACATGATATTTTAAACCTTGCAGCACGTGGCACTTATTCTATGATAACAACCTACAATATCAAGAAGAAATAAAAAAGGGCCAGATCCGGAGAAATCTAGCCCTCTTTTGTATGCATCTCAACTTATTGTTCTAATGGTTCTGGGTCAGGAAGCTTGTAACGATTTACAAAATTAGTTACCCAATCAAACACATGGCGCTCATCATGATTGATTTTACTCATTAAGGTAAGTAATTCCTGAAACTGGGTAGCGATTCCATCAAACAACATGATGCGATGTTCCACAGGAATCTCCGCGTCATCGTTAATTTCATCCACAGCACACCGTAGTAACTCAACTTGATTTAATGCCCATGATGCTACATGATCTTCAAGCTCAGCGTAATTTAATCGTTTTTTCTCACGCGTCATCGTATTACCCTCGCTTAAAAAAAAAATGAACAACGACATAAACGCCAATCCCACAAACCAACCAATTTTACTTACGTGCTTCATAGTATCCTACACACTCCTTTTTTAGACAGTCAAAACAAATAGTACCTATTTCCTCATAGCTTAGATAGGTGTACAACTCACCATCAACAGCTATTCTATTTATACCATCTGCTGCGGGATTTGACGAGGAGTTTATGGTAGTTTTTTTAATTCTGTATTGAGGTACTACTTGGCCTGAGCATTTTTTAAATTTTGTCATAAAAATAGATATCCGGATACTTTTTCATATCGCACAATTTACACCAGCCATGAACGCACCAGCACTGCTTATCTGGTTTTTTAAGCAAAGCATCTTTGCATTCATAATCTAACTCGCATTGATCGGTATGTGAGCGGTCTTTATTGCTTTGGGATTGAATTTCTTTGCATGTCTGCATTCTTACACCTTTCAAACCACGACTTTGCTCTATCGTGATGACTAGCAAGCACTTGGTCAAAGTTTTGATTGTTTATTGCCGTACCAAAACAATATCTATCTTTGCTTTCTTTGTAAATCAAACTCACATCATAAACTTCATATCCATCAGCTCTTTCGTGGTATATAAAACCTACATCTTCGCCAAAATATCCCGTTGACCAGTTGATCAATCGATCAACTATTTTTTTCTGGCTATATTGTTTGTCCCGGCAAGCTTTACATATGGGTAAGTTTTCAGGAACACACATATCGTTGTGTAAATATAACTGATGATCTATTTCATCTTGTGGAGGCATATCCTTTGCCAGCTTAAAATCAGATGGAGGTGGAGTTATTCCACTTGCTCCCAAAGGAACTATTGCAGGGGCAATACCAAGGGATGGTCTTTCCTCAAACATGATTAGACGATTGTTTTTACAGCCTAGGCACCAACAGGATTCAAGATTCATAGAACCCTCGGGCTTTGACTGTTCAATCCAATCAAAGAGGTATTTAAAATCAGGAAAGTTTTCTCGAGCGATTGGTAATACCGGATATAATGTATAAAGCTCTTCGTGCACTAGATCTATTGACTCACAAGGAAAGTTTTCAAACAATCCAGGACTTTTCATTTCAGGACTTTCCAAATAATTATCAATAAATGTCGCCCATTTTGCTTGATGGTTAAAATATAATCTATTCAACTTCTTCAAGTTGTAATGAATCGTGTGCAATAATAAATTATGACTTTTTTCGTAGCTCATTTATATATCCTCTCTAAAGAATCCACTGGTTTGTCTTGTTCCATACATTGCTTCTCTGTATCTGTTTTCAAGTTGTTCTGGTGTTGTGCCTTCAAATGAAGCTTTCTTAAGGGCAACACACATATATCTAAATGCATCTGCACCATGGCTTGATTCGTCGTGCAGTGGTATACCTTTATACATCTTGCGAGTTGAGTCCCATTCCTGACGATAATTTGCTAGCGCCTTTATCAGATCTTTACATTTGGTTTGGTCGATACGTATGATGGGCAGCTTCTGTTTAACAAATTCAATTCCATCAAGAAGATCGTGTTTATATATCTCACTAAAGTTGAGCCCCAATTGCTTATACATCTCACGGCGTGTTATGCCAGAGCCTTGTTCGCGCACCATAATATCGTGAGGAGGGAAATGCTTACCATACGTATACGGCTTGGCCATTACGTAATTGACAAAGTGATCAATGGATCTGTTGGATGCCTGATAGTAATCAATCACATGTACTACCGCGCCAATACACTGAAACATGACGATGCAGGTTGGATCGTTGATCCCCAGATCCCATGCAGTATGAACTTTAAATCCAGGTTCCCACGGAACTTCGGCAATCTTACCCTCAATACGCATCTTATCCAAAATGTTTGCATAAAAGTAGCCATCTTGGCCTTCATCAAAGGAACAGTAATACTCTTGACGAACCATGCCTTCTGATAATTCACCCAGCTCAACTTCTTTGCGAATATCCTCAATGGATATGTGTTGAGTATCTTCCACAGTTAATCGGTAGCAAAACCAATCCTTTGAGTGTTGAGCAATCTGATACAGATCCCATAAATGATTTTTGCCACGAGGCGTGGATAGAAACAACGCTACTCCGTTATTAGCGGTAAGAATTGGTCGAGCAAATTGATATGCGCGTGGATCTTGTAAAGAAAACTCTGAAAACACCATAAATTTAGCGTTGGTACCAACTAACGCCGTGTCGTAGTCATTCGATCCAAGGACTTGTATCACGCTGCCATTGGCAAATTTAAGGCGCATAAGCTGTTCATTGCGGTCAGCTATTTCCTTGGGGCAATAATGATCTAATATGCGATATCCTTCATTAGTAATCGAATCCCACAAAATACGACGTCCTTGGGAGAATGTGGGGAATATATAGAAGATTGTTTGCACTTCTTTCAATGCTGCACGAACGCAGAGGTTGAATGCCACAATATCTTTACCCGCACGGCGTGGCAATATAGCCAGTACGCGCTTATAGCCCTTATTTTCTATCGCATCACAAATTGGAAGTTGATAGGGTCTGGGCTGAAATCGGTCAAGCTTTATACGTGTTTCTATGTTTAGATTCATGTAACTATCTTGCGTATTACATCATACATATATTGTAAGCGTTCAATATCTAAATCTATTATACTTTGTTCATATCTTAATTGTGGAGCAACCAAAAATATTTGATCAAACAGTATTTTTTTACTCATTCCTTCAGTATATTCGTTTTCTTTATTCATTTCTTTCCTTTGCACTTTTGATCACAGTCAACACCATGTTTAGTTTCAATATTATGTTTAACTCTTTCGTTCCAGGGTATATAGCCCTCACCATGAGGATTGTGATAACAATGTATGGCATCTCCACAGCATTTCTCTAAGGTAGGCATGGGACACATTCTATCTGAATTGCGGGCAACCAGCTCAGCTTCATTGAGTGAGCTTTTGCGCTCCATAACAGGAAAACGACAACATTGTTCTAACCGTGGGTCTATCATGGTTTTGGTATATCCTTAAAATGCATCCAATGAGTTATTCTATAGCCCGGCTCTTGGTTATCAAACATATAGGCAGTCCAATGTTTATATTCGGGATAATATTTAGATGTCCAACATTGAACACCATCGGTTACCAGTACATATTCTTTGTCAGGCATCCTGTCTTTTACATTTATCCAGTTCATTTAGTCTCCGGATTCAACGGGAATTCCATCCAATGGGTTATTTCATATTCTTCTTCTGAACATGGAAAATCCCATCTATCGACTGCGCACCAATCCCAAGAATGATCACCTTTTGCTTGATACCAATCAACCAGTATCTTATCGGCTGGAATTCTCAACATTACACTATATTTAGGGCCAGCATAATTCAGTTTATGGGGATGCGATCCTTTTAAGCAATCTTCACAAAAACGAGCAGTCAAATATTCTTGTCCTGCTTTAGGCATCCTGTCTTTCACGCTTATCCAATTCAAGTTGTTCCTTTCGTATTCGGTATTTCAGGTAAGGGCATCCAGTGAGTCACTATATGTTCTGAAATGGGAGTTGATTTATCCCAAGGAGTAAAATAATTGGAACATATACGCCATTTTCCATCTTGATATCTGCCAAAAGCTGTACCTTCAAGCAAATAAGGCTTAACATGAATATTAATAAGAACCCAAGGAGGGACGGCATACCTATCTATTGATACATATTCAGGAAGTCTCTCTTTCACGCTTATCCAATTCAAGTTGTTCCTTTCGTATAATGCGATATTTGGCCATGCATTCATCAGAGCACCATTGTATCTGTGATTGGCGTGTTGTTGGGTACTTTTTATAGCATACATAGCAAAGCTTTTTCGTTGGCTTATCATTTCGGGGTGACAATACTTGCATCACTACTCCTGTAAATGCTCCATAAAGTAACAACCTATCAATAGTATAAGCAGGATCCATCCTATCCATAATAACTTACTTATGATCATAGGTACCTTTAATATTTTTCAATGGCACTAAGATTATCTGCTTGGGGTACTTTTCTCCCTTTAACCCCCACCAATGATAATGGGTAATATCCTTAAAGGAAAATGCTTGCGGCTCTCCATCTTCTTCTGTCATAGGCTTCATATAAAAGTCACCATGTTGCTGGTATGTCTCTGGCTTTGGGTGATCTTGAGGTATTTCCCAATGGCCAAGAT
>DATJHZ010000121.1:0-2375 GCA_035493595.1 Cyclobacteriaceae bacterium
ATTTTATTTCTTCAGCGCGATGTTGAAGCGCTATTAATCTAAGCTGATCCGGCTCAATATTTCCAAGTGCATTGAACTGATCAAGGATGTGGAACTCTAAAAAATCGATGGCATCTGCGCGGGCATCGAAATTTTTTTCGTTATAGAGTAGTGTGTTATCCACCGTGGACTGAATATAGGTTTCGATTTCGAGAAGAGTCATTTATCAAAATGAAATCTTGGTTGGAGTTTCAATTCCGGATTAATGGATGTAAACTTCAACCTTCTTCAGGGGTTAACGTCGCAATGCATTTGTCGACCGATGCCATTGTCACTCCGAGCAACAGGCCACTGATTTTTCCTTGTAATCGTTCTTTCTCGATCTTTATTAAATTTCTTATCTGTTGCAGCCAGGGAAGTTCTTCACTTAATTCCTGACGGGAATTAAAATTGTACCGTTTTTCCAAGTAATATCCAATCGCTCTTTTTGACTTATTGGGCAGCGCTACGATGGCAGCAACAAAGTTCTCTGGTGCTATATACTGTAGAATAGGGACATCGAAATATATACTCATAACTGAGTTGTTTAAAGTGATTCTTTCAGCGAACTGGTCAATAGAAACTGTCAGAATTGCCAAAAGTTCTACGGCCTTTTCCGGCAAATCAAGTTGTTGAGACTCGGCAATTCTTTCAAGACCATATGCTACTATCTCCTGAAAGGCAGGCTTGTTGATACTTTGGTAACCTAAGCCATGGCTACTTTGCTCAGGGTAATCTTCATAACGATTAAGTTGGAGTCCGCCATTAGTTTTTAACTGGTCAAAATTATCTTTCGCCGTTTGAACAATCTCAGGGATGGTCAAAGGAATTAATTCGTTTTGTGATAAGTTGATCAACAACCCAGCTACTTGAAGTAATTCGTACCGATTAAAAGCACCTAACTTGTTAAAGTCTTCAACCACGGCTGAATAAATCAGATCGAATACATCGTCTTCTAAATCAATGTTGTGCCACAGCTTTATCCATTTTGGAGTTTTATCTTGCGCTAAATAAGTGCTGTTGTCCAGCGCAATCTTTAATTTATTTCGGTCTATAGTTCCTGTTTTAAAAAGCTCCATAAATAAATCACCCGGCACAGGTTGATAATAATTCTGGAAAACAGGATACTTTTTTCTTATGATTGTAACCGGTGATTTATCGTTGTCTTCACCTTTGAAATAGCCGAAATCAAATAGATTTATAATTTCGTCCTCTTCAATCATTCCCTTCTTTAATTCGAATGAAATCACAAAAAATAAGTTGATTAAATGTCTCAATAGATCGTCAGACTTTCGAGCGGTCGCCTCTAGAAATGAAAAGAATCGATCAAAATCCATAATTGATTGACGGAGGTGGCGCAAATTTTTGTACCCCGCTAATTCAAAAAGCTCTATTAAAAGACTATCTTGGCTTTTTAACAAAGTACGACATTCCACCGTACTTACATTTTCAATAAAATTATTCAATGCCGCATTCAGATCTGTTTCTATATCAAAACTTTTCCCTATGAGCTTTTCCTTAATAGTAAGGTATTTTTTTGTATCATCATCATTCTTATTTAGGCTATCTGTTTTGATGATTTCCTGTTCATTTGCGATTAAAATAACCTTTTGCCCTCCCATCTCCACAAATTGATTGATATAGCCTAATATATTTTGAATTGGGAGGCTACATCTTTCGAGGTCGTCAAAAATAAGATAACGACTGTCTGATTTTTTTAGAAAGTCAGGAATACCAAAGTCAGGTAAGGATGGGGATAGACTTCCGTTTTCTTTGCCGTCACCATCCCAGTCTATTTTTATTGTTGCTTTGGCGAGCCCTTTCAGAACCTTTCCTGCTATTTTCATCCCTTTCGAAGAAAGTATAGGATGCAATTGCTGGAAAAAGGCGTCCTCAATTTCAGTAAAACTAGTTACTCCATATAAACTCACATACAAATACTCATCTTTTGCATATTGACTTAAGTAGTCTTTTATGAACCATGATTTCCCGCTTCCCCAGCTTCCCCGCAGTAAAACTGCAAATTCAGGTGATGTGTTGAGAGAAAGATAATAGTTCAGGTATTCTCTAATGTGTTTATTGGTTTCGCTAGCCATATACCCATTTGTTTCACCGGACATTCATCTTGACTTCCAAGCTCATATCAAATTGCAAGGAATTGCAATCTCTTGCATCAAAGTTCTTACTGCTTCTCAGGCAACAATATCAACTTGATCAAATTACTCTCATTCAAATATTTATTCGCCGCGTCCTTCACAGTCTGCACTGTTACCTTGTTTAGGTCTTTGATATGATGCAATACTGCGTCCGGGTCTTCATTATTTTGCGATGAACTGGCTAAATGCGCTGCCCAGAAA